>CAJCII010000086.1 GCA_903970335.1 Bacteroidota bacterium
GATGGCCGGAAAAATTTAGATGGAAACAACGAAATTTCAGGGAATTGAAAACATGTTGCCAAGAGCAGGGCTGGGAAACGGTCGACGGGGGAATACTCCTCGACCTCGGAGTCTCGTCGCCGCAGCTGGAGACCGCGGAGCGGGGCTTCAGTTTTCGCGCGGAGGGTCCGCTCGACATGCGGATGGACCGGAGCAGCGGGCCGACGGCGGCCGACCTGGTGAACGAACTTTCGGAAGGTGAATTGACGCGACTTTTTTATGAACACGGTGGAGAACGAGAAGCAAGGCGGGTGGTCCGGGTCCTGGCGGCCCGGCGCCAGCGCGCGCCCTTCCGGACCACGACCGATCTGGCTGCAGTGGTGGCCGAGACGCTGCCCCACCGACGAGCTGGGGGAATACATCCGGCAACGCAGGTCTTCCAGGCTTTACGAATTGCCGTCAACCACGAACAGGAGGCGCTCGTAGCGGCGTTGCCGCAGGCGCTGGAAATCATGAAACCGGAAGGCGTATTGGCCGTGATCAGCTTTCACTCGGGGGAAGACCGGGTGGTGAAGGGCTTTATGCGGGAGCGGAGTTCGCCGTGGCTGGACACGCCGGGGCGTCCGAATACGCTGCCGAATCCGCGCCATCATCTGCGTGAAGTGAAGCGTTATCTGCCGAGCGAAGAGGAGATTGGCAAGAATCCCCGCGCCCGGAGCGCACGCCTGCGGGTGGGCATCCGCAACGAGGAGGAGATGTCATGAGCCGCAACCGGATGAAGCACAGCCAGTCGCTGCACTGGATGAGCGTGGTGAAGTGGATCCTGATCGCGGGGCTGCTTTCGGGGCTCGGGTTGAGCTACATGCTGTGCAAGAACCAGAATCTGCACCTGGCGGCGGAGTCGCTCAGGCTTCGGGCGCAGTTGAATGCGATCGAGAGACGCAACAAGGAGCTGGCGGTGGATCTCGACGGAATGAAGTCGATGAAGCTGTTGCAGCGTCGGCTGGCGGAGATGCATTCGACGCTGGTGCCATTGGGGGACCCGCGGGCGAACTGGGTTTCGATGGACCAGAACACACGAGTGCGCCTGGTGGAGAAGGGGACGATACCGAGGGAAATGCTCAATCTCGATTTGATTCCACCGACGGCGGACGCGACGCCGCTGCAATCGACACACTAGACCATGCAACACCGCGAGCGCGCCATCTGGATTTTGATCAGCCTGACCTTCGGGTTCACGGTCATATCCTATAATTTGATCCAGATTCAATTGGTGCAGCACGACAAGTACCGGAGGATGGCGATCCTGAACCATCTTCACCCGGAGAAGATCGAGCCGAAGCGGGGATCGATTTTCGACAGCGATGGGCAACTATTGGCCGAGACGCAGACGCGAACGGACGTGCATCTGGACGGAAAGTTACTAACGAACCCGGACGAGCAACTGCCGATCCTGGCGGGACTTTTGCAGGTGCCGGAGGCGCAACTGCAGGCCGAGTACGATCCGCGCAAACGGGACATTCCGGTGGCGGAGGACCTCGATGACGATACGGTGGCAAAACTGATGGCGCTTTCGCAGCAGGACGAGCAAGCGACGGCGGAGCAAAAAGCAAAGGCGCCGAATTGGAACTGCCTGATTTTCAAGCCGCACGACCGGCGGTTTTACCCGAACAACGATCTGGCAGCGCATGTGCTGGGTTATATGGACGGCCAGGGACAAGGGGCGATGGGTGTCGAAAAGGAGTTGGACAAGCAGTTGAGCGGCGCGCCAGGCGAAAGATGGGTCGAGCGGGACGGGAAAGGCAAGGAAGTGGCCGGATACCAGACGGAAGAGAAGCCTGCAACGGACGGTTGCGATGTAACATTGACGATCAAGGCTGCGATTCAACATTTGGTCGAGGACGAGCTCGACGGGATTGTGCAAAACTATCAGCCCAACGCGGCCTACATCATCGTGATGGACCCTCATACGGGTGAAATCCTGGCGATGGGCTCACGACCGACGTTCGATCCGAACGACAGCCGGACATTTCAGGCGGAGAACGTGCGCAACCGGTGCCTGACCGATCCGGTGGAGCCGGGGTCTATCTTCAAGATTATCACCATGGCGGCGGCGCTGAACGAGAGAAAGATCGATCTCCGCACTCCGATTTTTTGCGAGAACGGCGAATTCACCTACGGGGGGAAGAAGTTGCACGACGACGAGCCGAACGGGTGGCTTCCGGCGCTGGAGGTGATGGCGCAATCGAGCAACATCGGTTTTGCAAAGATCGCGTTGAACTACCTGCACGAGGAGAAGCTCTATCAGTACGCGACGGCTTTTGGCATCGGCCAGCGGACGGGGCTGTTCGAGCGGCAGGGGGAATCGCCCGGTCTGTTGGAACCGCTCAACCAGTGGAGCGCGCTGTCGATCACGCGTATTCCGATGGGCCAGGAAGTGGAGGCAACGCCGCTGCAAATGGCGACGGCAATGTGCGTGGTGGCGAACGGCGGACGGCTGATGGTCCCGCAAGTGCTCAAGCAGGTGACGGATGCTTCGGGACATATGGCGAAGGTCTATCAACCGAGGATGGTGCGGCAGGTGATCAGTCCGGAAGCGGCGCAGGAAGTAGCACGGGCGCTGGAGCAGGTGACGATCGACGGCACGGCGAAGAATGTGCATATCGAGGATGCGAGCGGGGCCCGTTGGTCGTTCGCGGGCAAGACGGGGACCGCGCAGAAGGTCGTGGACGGGGAGTATTCCCACACGAAATTTGTTTCGTCGTTTCTCGGGTTTCTGCCAGCGGAGGACCCGGCTTTTGTCGCGCTGGTGATGGTGGACGAGCCGAAGACGACGAAGTTTTATGGCGCAGAGGTTTCGGCCCCGGTCTTCGCGTCGTTGGGGAAGCAGATTGCGCAGATGATGAATCTGCCGCCCGACATTCCGGCACCGTCGTCCCCGGTTTTAACCTCTTACCGACCTCAAGCGCTGTGAAACTTTCCGATCTTCTGGGTGAGGCAAAAATCAGATCCATCCACGGGCCGGTGGACCGGTTGATCCGCGCGTTGCGGTACGATTCGCGACGGGTGGAGCGGGACGATGTGTTTTTCGCCTGGAAAGGCGAGAAGACGGACGGACACCACTATATCGCGGAGGTGTGCGACAAGGGGGCGGCGGCGGTGGTGTTGGAAAATCCAAACTACACGGGCGGACGCGGATCGACTTTCATCGAGGTGGCGAGTGCACGCCGGGCGATGGCGACGATGTCGGCGGTGTTTTTCGGCCGACCGGACCGGGCGCTGAAGATGGTGGGTGTGACGGGGACAAACGGGAAAACGACGACGGCCTTCATTCTCAAGCACCTGCTGACGGAACCGAAGGCCCCGGTGGGCCTGATCGGGACGGTGCGATATGAAATCGGCGAGCGGATTTTGCCGGCCTCGCGGACGACGCCGGAGTCGCTGGACCTGCACGGTCTGCTGGCGCAGATGAAGGCGGGAGGCTGCCGGGCAGCGGTGATGGAAGTTTCCTCGCACGCGCTGGAACAGGGGCGGGTGGAACCGATTGCCTTTCAAGTCGGGGTGTTTACGAATCTGACGCAGGACCATCTCGATTACCACGAGTCGATCGAGAATTATTTCGCGGCGAAGACGCTGTTGTTTACGAACCTGGACCGCGTGGAGAATCCGGGCGTGGCGGTGATCAACGCGGACGATGCCTATGGCGTAAGATTGATCGCGCTGCTCAAGGGGCGCGTGAGGACAATCGCCTATACGCTGGAGGGTCGTGCGGGGTCGGAAATCGAGGCGCGGGACTTTGTCTCGACGGCGAACGGCACGGAGGGGAGGCTGCGCATCGGCAAAGAAACGCATGCCTTTTCGCTGCCGTTGATCGGATCGTTCAATGTGTCGAACGCGCTGGCGGCGGCGGGCGGAGCGCTGGCGTTGGGAATTGCGCCGCGAGTGATCGTGGAACGATTACGGCAGACTCCACAAGTGCCGGGGCGGCTGGAGAAGTTCGTTTCGGCGGACGGCGTTACAGCGGTGGTCGATTACGCGCACACGGACGATGCGGTGCGCAAGGCGCTGACGGTGTTGCGAGGCATTACAAAGGGGCGATTGATTGCCGTGCTGGGATGCGGGGGCAATCGCGATGCGATGAAGCGTCCGCTGATGGCGCGGGCCTCGGCGGAATGCGCGGACTATTCGATATTTACGGCGGACAATCCTCGCAACGAAAACATCGAGTTGATTCTCAATCACATGGAGGCAGGCGTAACCGAACGGCGGTTCGAGGGCAAGTACGAACGGTTGCCGGATCGGCGGCAGGCGATCGCACATGCGTTGGCGGTGGCCAAGCCGGGGGACATGGTTTGCGTGGCGGGCAAGGGGCACGAGACAACGCAGGAAATCGCCGGGCAGTTTCATCCGTTCGACGACCGTCTGGTCGTGCAGGAATTCCTGCAGAGGAGGGGTGCGTGATGCGTCGTTGTACGTTGGAAGAAGTCGCCCGACTGAGCGGCGGACGACTGATCAAGGGCGATCCGTTTTTGCCGGTGGACCGGCTGCATTCCGACACGCGGACGCTTGTGTCCGGCGATTGTTTCGTGGCGTTGCGGGGGGACCGTTTCGACGGCCACGAATTCGTTCGCACGGTGCGAGACCAGGGGGCGGTGGCGGCGCTGATTTCGAGTCGCGGGACGGACGATTTGCCGGAGGATCTTGGGTTGGTGGAGGTGTCGGACACGCTGGCGGGGCTGCAACGCTTTGCGGCGAATTACCGGCAGTTGCTTTCGATCAAGACGATCGGCGTGACGGGCAGCAGCGGGAAGACGAGCACGAAGGAGATGATCGCGGCGGTGTTGCGGACGCGGTTCAAGACGAAGGCGACGCGGGGCAATCTCAATAATCACATCGGGGTGCCGCTGACGCTGATCGGTTTCGACGAGGGCGACGAGTTTGGCGTCGTGGAGATGGGGATGAATCATCCGGGCGAAATCGCTCCGCTGGCGCGGATGACGGCGCCGGAAATCGGGGTAATCAGCAGCATCGGACCGGCGCATATCGAATTTTTTGCGGACCAGGCGGCCATTGCGGCGGAGAAAGCGGAGCTGATCGCGGCACTCCCGAGCGAAGGCGTGGCGGTGTTGAACGCCGACGACGAATGGAGTCGGCGCGTGGCGAATCGGACGCAGGCGCGGGTGGTCTGGACCGGGGCCGATTCCACCTGGCGGGCGGACGAGGTGCGGATCGAGACGGGGGGGCTTTCGTTCCGGCTCTCGCATGGAAGCGAGGCCGTGGTCGTGCGGCTGCCGGTGATCAATCGCGTGATGGTGCAAAACGCGCTGCTGGCGGCGGCGGCGGGGAGCGAGTGTGGGTTGACGCTGGAAGAAATCGCGCGCGGGTTGGAGACGGTGCAGTTGCCGGGGGCGCGGATGCAGGTGGTAAAGGCGCGCGGGGCGGCGATCATCAACGACGCGTACAATGCGAATCCCGCCTCGATGAAGGCAGCGCTGCTGGCATTGAGGGAATTTCCGGGAGCGGAGCGACGCCTGGCGGTGCTGGGTTCCATGGGCGAGCTGGGACAGCACGCGGCGGAGCTGCACCGCGCGGTGGGAGAATTTGCGGCGCGGCAGGATTTGGCGTTGCTCATTGCGGTGGGGCCGTATGCGGAGGCGTATGCGACGGGAGCGAGAGCGGGCGGGATGAGTCGAGAGCGGATCGCGTGCGCGTTGGACGCGGAGGAGGCCACGGAGGCGTTGTTGTCGCGTCTCCAGGAAGGCGACGCGGTTTTGGTGAAGGGATCGCACTTCATGGGGCTGGAACGATTGGTGACGGCACTGACCGCCGGAGGAGCGTCGTAATGCTTTACTATCTCTCGCATTTCTCGGCGTGGTGGGGGCCGCTGAATGTATTTCGCTACGAGACGTTCCGGGCGATGGCGGCGGCGTTGACTTCTTTGGTGCTCTCGCTGGCAATGGGGCCGACGACGATTCTTCTTTTGACCCGGCTGAAACTGGGGCAACCGCTGCGGCTGGAGTCGGAGGTGCGGGAGTTGGCGGACTTGCACAGCAGCAAAAAGGGGACGCCGACCATGGGCGGGATTTTGATTTTGGCGACGGTGACGATCAGCTCGCTGTTGTGGTGCGATCCGGCGAACCGGCTTTACTGGCTGGTGCTCGGTTCGATGCTGTTTCTCGGGTTCATCGGATTTGCGGACGATTACGAGAAGGTGGCGAAGAAGAATTCGAAGGGGATTCGGGGTTGGCACAAGCTGGCGGCGCAGGCGCTGCTGGCGATTTTTGTCGTCGTCTATCTGAGCTACAACGCGAATTACCCCCGGGAGTGGAACTCGCTCTACATTCCGTTTTTCAAGACGCCGGCGGTGGTGGACATGGGGTTGCTGACCGTGGTGTTTTTCGGGCTGGTCATCATGGGGACGTCGAACGCGGTGAATTTGACGGACGGACTGGACGGGTTGGCGATCGGTTGCTCGATCAGTGTGGCGATGACCTATGCGATTTTCTGTTACCTCACGGGCAATGCGAAACTGGCGACGTATCTCTATCTGCCGCTGGTCAGCGGAGCGGGAGAACTGGCGGTATTTTGTGCGGCACTAGTGGGAAGCGGGCTGGGCTTTCTTTGGTTCAACTGTCATCCGGCGCGGGTGTTCATGGGCGATACGGGGTCGCTGGCCCTAGGTGGGGTGCTGGGCGTGCTGGCCATTTGCATTCACGAGGAACTGGTGCTGGTGATCGCGGGGGGCGTTTTCGTGCTGGAGGCGGGGTCGGTGATGTTGCAGGTGGCCTCGTTCAAGCTGACCGGGAAGCGGATTTTCGCGATGTCGCCGTTGCATCATCACTTCGAACTGAAGGGGTGGGACGAAACGACGGTCACGGTGCGGTTCTGGATTTTGAGTCTGGTGGCGTCGCTGCTCGCGCTGGCGACTCTGAAACTGAGGTAGAGGCGCGATGAAAACATATGGACGTCAAGAAACAACGGGTGGTGGTGCTGGGACTGGGACTTAGCGGTATGGAAGCGGCAAAACTTTTACAGGACAAAGGCGCGGACGTGACGGTGCGCGACAATGCGGCGGGCGACGCGAAGGTGGCGGCGCGCGCGGAGGCGCTGCGTTCGTGCGGGATCGGCGTGGAGCTCGGGGCGGGCATCCAGGCGACGACGCGATTCGATTTTTGCGTGCTGAGTCCGGGCATCAACCCGAACGCGCCACTGGTGCAGGCGCTGCGTCAGGCGGGGTTGCCGATGTTCGGCGAGCTGGAAGTCGCCTATCGATTTTGTGCCTGCCCGATCGTGGGAATCACCGGCACGAACGGCAAGACGACGACGACGGAGCTGGTCGATGCGGTGCTGGCGGCGGGCGGCAAGCGGACGCTGGCCTGCGGGAATATCGGGACGGCCTTTTCCACGGCAGTGCGCAAGAGCGAGGAAATCGACGTGATGGTGGTGGAGGTCAGTTCGTTTCAGTTGGAACATATCGTCGAATTTCGCCCGGGCATCAGCGTGCACCTGAACCTGACGCCGGATCATCTGGACCGCTACGGTTCGATGGAGGAGTACGAGGTGGCGAAGTGGCAGATTTTCCGCAACCAGACAGCGGACGATTACGCGGTCGTGAACGCGAACCTGCGGTTGCCGGAGATGGCGGCGAGGAAGATTACGATCAGCGCAAGCGGAGCTGCGGCCGATTACCAATTGATCGACGGCTGGCTGGTTGCGCGCGGCGAGCAGGTGCTGGAGCAAAGCCGGACGAACCTGATTGGTCCCCACAACGCGGAGAACATGCTGGCAGCGCTGGCGGTGGCCGATCTTTACGCGATTCCGCGCGAGGCGGCCATCGAGGCGCTGTGTCGCTACAAACCGCTCCCGCATCGATGCGAGAAGGTGGCGACGATCGATGGGGTGACCTTTATTAACGATTCGAAAGCGACGAACATCGATGCGCTGGAAAAAGCATTGCAATCGATGCAGGTGCCGGCGGTGCTGATCGCCGGGGGCAAGGACAAGGGACTCGACTTTTCCAGTCTACGCGGGCTGCTGCGGGAGAAAGTCAAAGCGGTCGTGCTGATCGGACAGATGACGGAAAAGCTTTTCGCGGCTTGGAACTCCGCCGTGCCGTGCGTGAGGGCGACGACGCTGTCCGATGCTATCGAACAGGCTCAGAAACTGGCGCAAAGCGGCGAGGCGGTGCTGTTTTCGCCGGGCTGTTCGAGCTTCGACATGTTCAAGGATTTCGAGGATCGCGGGAACCAGTTCCGGGAATTGGTGAAAGCGAAAATCAAGTCGACCTGAAACAATTTCAAATCCAGACAACCACCACAAAAACAAAAGAAAGAGAGACAACCATGGACAACAACGACAGTAACATCAAGCCGCAGCAGACCGGCGGCCTCAAACTCATGACGGTCTTCGTCGTCGTGCTCGCACTGCACGTCCTCGTGATCGGCGGGTTTGCCACCTATTACCTGCTCAAAGGCGGAAGCGCCGACGATGCGCTCACGGACAAGGACTCGAAGAACGAAAAAGTAGCATCCGACAATGCCTTGCCGGGCGAGACTCAGACAACCGACTCCTCAGACAAGAGCGGTTCGCCGACCACCACCGACGCAAACGGAGGCACAACCACGCCGAGCCTGACTCCTCCAGCGGACCAGACCCAGACGACCGCGCCGGAGACGAGTACGGCCTCGACCGTGCCTGCGTCACAGCCACCGGCTTCCACTCCGGCCCCGGCGACTGACGCCACCTCCACTCCGGAATCCGCACCCGCTCCTTCCGCCCCAGCGACGACAACGGCAAGCAGCCCGCCGCCGACCATCGCGTTTCACCTCGGACAGACCGGTCCGGTGATCAATCCACCCTCGGAATTGGCCCCGGCGGCTCCCGCCCCGGTAACGACGCCAACACCGGTGGCCGATGCCGCAGAGGCAGCGCAACCCGAGACGACGCTGGCCCCGACGCCCGACGTCAACTTGTATGTGGTGAAGGCACATGATTCCCTCGCGAAGATTGCGCATTTCAATCACATCAGCGTGGCCAAATTGAAGGAGGCCAATAGTCTGAATTCGAACGTGCTGCAAATCGGCCAGAAGCTCACGATACCGGGAAAGACGGATGGTTCGGCAACGACGGTTGCAACCTCAATCACGCCGCTCGCACCGGCTCCGATCACGCCGGCAACAACCGATACCGCGACGAACAAGGCCGCAGCCACTACCCTCTCGACCGCTCCTGCACAGGTGGCGAGCATGGTGGCGCAGACAACGCCGAAGCCGGTCAAGGCCGTCAAGACGGTGAAAACGACGACGAGCACGAGCACCGAGTTGACCGCTTCGACGACCGCACCGCTGCAACATCACATTTACACGGTGATCAAGGGCGACACGCTGACGAAAATCGCGCACAAGTTCAAGACGACGCCGAATGCGATCATGACGGCGAATAACATCACCGATCCGACCAAGTTGAGCATCGGCAAGAAGTTGCGGATTCCGTCGAGGGAATCGCGCAGTGCCTCAAACAACGTGCCTGCCCCCTCCGTCACGCACGCCGTCGCTCCGCCGGTTGCGCCGCAACCGGCCCAGGTGGAAACGCAGCCCGTCGCTCCGACGGGACAACTGGCGAACTTCCTGCAATAAGGTTTCGACCCCGATGAGAAAAGACTTCAATTTTAAGCTGGGCGGCACGGCAAGGTCCGGCTTTGGAAGAGGTCCGATCATCGGGGTTAGACGCTGCCGGAATGCCCGGGAATAATAAGGAGATACGGACTTATGTTCATGCAACGGAACGTCGCTTACCTGCTGCTGATCGTCATGCTCGGGCTGATTGCCTTGGGCCTGGTGATGCTGACCAGCACGAACGCGATGCATGCTCCGGACAACATGAACGACGTATACAGCAACCTGCGCAAACAATGCGTGTGGCTGATATGTGGGGGAATCGTCTGCGTTTTTCTCTCACGCTGCGATTACCAAAAGCTATTGCGCTTCGCTCCTTGGTTGCTAGGGCTGGCCTGTCTTCTCCTCGTGCTCTGCCTGGTGCCGCATCTCGGCCTCAAAATCAACGGGTCGGCCCGCTGGCTGGGAAAGCGGGGGAGTTGGTCGTATCAACCTTCGGAGTTCGCCAAGCTGGCGCTGATTCTTTTCCTTTCGTGGTGGATGGGGAAATATCAGCGCCGCTCCGGCGAATTCCTGAAGGGCTTTCTCTGGCCGCTGCTGGCCTTGACGCCGATGATGGCCCTGATGATCAAGCAGGAGGATTTCGGCACGACCGCGATCATGCTGGCGATCGTCGTTTCGATGATGTTTACGGCCGGCACGCGCCTGCTTTACCTGATTCCGGTCCCGATCGTCGGTTTTGCGGGGCTATTGCTGATCACGTTTCTTAAACCGGAGCGGATGGCGCGCTGGATTGCTTTTTTGCATCCTCATGCCGGCAACGCGGTGGTCGATCCCAAGGCCTGGCAGCAGCTACAGGCGTTGATTGCCTTGGGGTCCGGCGGGTTGACCGGCCTCGGTCTCGGCAACAGCCGTCAGAAAATGTACTGGTTGCCGGAGGTGAACACGGATTTTGTATTTCCGATCATTGGGGAGGAACTCGGCATGTGGGTGACGCTGACTGTGGTGCTAGCATTCCTGACGCTGGTGTTGTGCAGCGGATGGATCACCCTGCACGCGCCGGACCCGTCGGGGGTATTGTTGGGCACGGGCATTACCGTGATGATTGCGTTGCAGGCGCTGATGAATCTGGCCGTGGTCACTTCGCTCATGCCGTGCAAGGGGATTCCGCTTCCGTTCATCAGTTATGGCGGCTCCAATCTGCTGACGTGCCTGGCGGCGATCGGGCTGTTGTTTAATTTGCACCGGCAGGGTATTTACCAGGGGCAACCGCCACCGGTGCTGGCCTCGGCCTCGTACAGTGTGAGGATGTAACTTTGAATATGCCGATGAAAATTGCCATTGCTTGTGGGGGAACCGGGGGACATCTCTTTCCGGGACTGGCCGTGGCGGAGGAACTGCGGCAGCGCGGTCACGATACCTTGCTGCTGGTTTCCCCGAAGCAGATCGATGCCATCGCGCTGAAGGGCGCGGGCGAGCAGCAGGCGCACGCCTTGCCGGGCATCGGGTGGCCGGGCTTTTTCTCGCTGCGGATTTTTTCCTTCGGCTTCAAGCTGCTGTCGAGCTGGCGCGAATGCGGTCGGGTTTATCGCGATTTCAAGCCGACGGCAGTGGTCGGGATGGGCGGATTTACCAGTGCGATTCCGCTTCTTCTTGGGCGTCGACTTCGCTTGCCGACGCTGATTCACGAATCGAACGCGATTCCGGGGCGGGTCACGCGGCTGATCGCGCCATGGGTGAACAAGACGCTGCTCGGCTTCGAGGGGTGCGCGAATTATTTGCGTCGCGCGCATTGTGTTGTGACGGGTACGCCCGTGCGAAAGGGGCTGGCACGAATCGAGCGGGCGGTGGCGGCGGAAAAATTCGGGCTGAATCCCGGACTGCCGGTCGTCCTGATCATGGGCGGGAGCCAGGGCGCGCACGGCATCAACGAACTGGTGCTCAAGACGTTGCCGATGTGGCATAACCGTCGCGACGAAATCCAGTTCATTCATTTGACCGGGCAGGCCGACTCGAACATCGCGGAGATTAATTATCGTCGCCAAAGATTGACCGCAGTGGTGCAAGCGTTCTCGACGGACATGGAACATCTCTATAGTCTCGCCGACGTGGTAATCAGTCGTTCCGGCGCCGCTTCGCTCACTGAGTTGAGTCATTACGGATTGCCGTCGATTTTGATCCCGTATCCGGCGGCGGCGGACGACCATCAATCCTACAACGCGCGGATCTTCGAGCGGGCGGGCGCGGCGCGAATCCAGGTGGAAAGCAAGACGACCCCGGCGATGCTGTATGAGGCGGTGTCCGAAATGCTCTGCAATCGCGAGATGAGGCTGGGCATGGGCGTGGCCTCGAGAAAACTGGCAGGGGAAAATGCGGCCCGGCGTGTGGCCGAGGAGATCGAGGCTTCATGCAACCGGAATTAAAGGAACGAATCGAGCGCTTGCTAAAGAGCGGACCGCAGGCGGTCCATCTTATCGGCGTGTGTGGCAGCGGGATGAGCGGATTGGCCCGGCTGCTGCTGGCGCAGGGGCACCGGCTTTCGGGTTCGGACCTGGTTCCGGCGCAGGACGCGACGACCTACATTCCGCCTGGAGTGCGGTATTGCGAAGGCCATGCGGCGTCGAATCTCGACGGGGTCGCACTGGTGGTTTTTTCCTCGGCCATTGCGGCGGAAAATCCGGAGCGTCGGGCGGCGTCGGAGCGCGCAATTCTGTGCGTTCGCCGGGCGGAATGCCTGGTCGTGCTGGCCGAGGCGAAGAGTGCTTATATCGTTGCCGGCAGCCACGGCAAGACGACTACGTCGTCGATGCTGACCCACGTTTTGCGCCAGGCCGACCAGAACCCCTCGCACTACATCGGCGCACAGGTGCCGCTGCTCGGCGCGAATGCCTCGTGGACGGACGGTAAGCCCTTCGTGGTGGAGGCCGACGAGAGCGACGGCACGCTGGCGCTCTTTTCCCCGCAGGCGACGGTGATCCTGAACATCGAAGAGGAGCACCTCGATTATTATCACAATATCGAGGAGATCGTGCAGGTGTTCGCGACGCTCTGCGAGCGGACGAGCGGACCGATTATTTATTGCGCGGACGACAAAAACGCCATGCTGCTGTGCTCTCACTGCGCCCAGGCGGTGGGCTACGGCCTGTCGGAACTGGCGGTTTATCGAGCGCTCGATGTACGTCTGGAGAATTTTTCGTCGCGCTTTACGGTTTTGCGTCACGGCCAGTTGCTGGGGGAAGTTTCGCTGGGTGTGCCGGGAGCGCAGAATGTGTGCAACGCGCTCGGGGTGATCGCGCTCGCGACGGAACTCGGGATCGCCTGGAACCAGATCGTGAGCGCGCTGGCGGAATTTCGCGGCGCGGCGCGGCGCTTCGAGGTGAAATACCGTTCCCCCGATTACATGGTGGTGGACGATTACGCGCACCATCCGACGGAGATCAAAGCGACGCTGGCGGCGGCGAAGAACAGCGGCTGGAAGCGCGTGCTGGCGTTGTTCCAGCCCCACCGCTATTCGCGGACGAAGGCGCTTTTGGGCGAATTCGCCGGGGCATTTCACGACGCAACGGAAGTTTTTATCACGGAAATCTATGCCGCGAGCGAAGCGGCGCTGGCAGGGGTCACCGGCGAGTCGGTGGCGGAATCGGTGCGTGCCGCGGGCCATGCCAGGGTGCGCTATGAGCCGACGTTGGGCCGGTTGCGCACGGCGGTGAACCAGGCACTGGAGCCGGGGGACCTAGTCATCACGCTCGGCGCGGGGGACATTCACCGAGTCGCGCAGCATCTGGCGCAAGGGTTGATCTGGTACGCGGAACTGAAAAATCTGCTGAAGCCCGGCAGTGTGCTGAAGCGCGACGAACCGCTGTACAAGCATACGACGATGCGCATCGGGGGGCCGGCCCAGCTCTGGTTCGAGCCGCAGGACGAGGAGGACTTGTGTTGGGGCCTACGCTTTGCCCACGATCGGGCGATTCCGGTGACTTTCATCGGTCGGGGCAGCAATTTGTTAGTACGCGATGGCGGCATCCTGGGCCTTTGCGTGCACCTGGGGCAACCGTATTTCAGCCGGATCGAAGTCGAGGGGGAATATGTCACGGTCGGTGCGGGCGCGCGGCTCAAGCAAATCGTGGCGGAGGGGCGCAAGCACGACCTCGGCGGATTCGAATTCATGGAAGGGATTCCGGGCAACCTGGGCGGAGCGTTGCGCATGAACGCCGGAGCGATGCAAGGCTGGACCATGGAAGTGGTGGAGAGCGTGCGGAGCATCGACCTGCTCGGCCACGTGCACGAGGTGAAGAAAGCCGATCTGGAAATTCATTACCGAAACGTGCCGCATTTCCAGACCCATATCGCCGTTTCGGCGCGATTGAAGGGCAAGCCGAGCTCGAAGGAAGAGATCAACGAAAAGCTGAAGGCCTACTCGAACAAGCGCTGGACCTCGCAGCCCGCTGCGCCGAGCGCCGGGTGCATTTTCAAAAATCCGGGACCGCTTCCGGCGGGAAAGCTGATCGACGAGATGGGGCTGAAGAATCTTTCCGTCGGCCCGGCGCGAGTCTCGGAAGTGCACGGGAACTTCATTGTCAACGACGGCGGCGCGACGGCGGAAGACGTGCTGCAACTGATCGCGCTCATCCAGGGCCGTGCCCGCGAAGCGAGGGAGATCGACTTGCATACCGAGGTCATCGTGCTGGGGGAGGAAAATTAGCATGGGCGATCAACCAAAAAAATTGGCGGTGCTGATGGGCGGACCCTCCGCCGAGAGGGAAGTGTCGCTGCGGACGGGAGCGGCCTGCGCTGCCGCTTTGCGCGAATCCGGTTACGAGGTGGCGGAGATTATCGTCGATGACGCGAACTTTGTCGTGCCGGACGGAACCGACCTCGCTTTTATCTCGCTCCACGGAACCTTTGGCGAGGACGGGCAGGTCCAGGAAATTCTCGAGGCGCTCGGCCTTCCCTATACCGGGGCCGATGCGGCCACGAGTCGGATCGCCTTCGACAAGGAAAAGACCAAGGAAAAATTCCGGCAGAGCGGCGTGCCGACGCCCGAGGGTCAACTGGTGCGGACGCTGGAAGACATCGCGCTTCCGCTTCCGCTTTTCCTCAAGCCGAACGCGCAGGGCTCGAGTGTAGGCACGCATTTGGCCACGACCTCCGAGGAGTTGGCTGCGGCGTTGGCCGACGCGCTAAAGTTCGACTCGAGCGTGCTGGCGGAGCGGTTCATCCAGGGACGGGAGTTGACGGTCGGTGTGCTGGGCGAACAGGTCTTACCGATTGTCGAGATCAAGCCGCTGGACGGTTACTACGACTACACGAACAAGTATACCAAGGGCCGCACCGAGTATTTTTGCCCGGCGCGCTTGCCGGACGAAATCACGGCATTGATCCAGCGGCATGCGCTGGCGGCGTATCGCTCCCTCGGCCATCCGGTCTACGCGCGGATCGATTTTCTGCTCGAGAAGGACACCGTGCCCTACTGCCTGGAGATCAATACGATTCCCGGCATGACCGCCACCAGCCTGCTGCCGAAAGCCGCGGCGGCGGCGGGAATTTCCTTTCCGGAACTGTGCCGCCGGATCGTCGAACTTTCCTGGGTGGCCCGGAAGAAAGCGAGGGTCGGATGAGCCGCCAGACCCGCGCCCGTTCCAGGCAGAAGCAGATCAACATCCTGCACACCAATACCCGCCAGCGTCATTCGCAGAAGCAGGTCATGCAGGCGGTGGCCTGGTGCGGCGCGGCGCTGGCGATTATCGTCGCGGTCGGTGTCGGCGTTCATCTTGGGTGCGCGCTACTCTTGAAGCAGGTTCTTTATACCAACCCGCGCTATGCGCTGAGCGAAATCGATATCGAGCCGCGCGGTCATTTCTCGGATCATCTTGTTCGACAGGCGGCCGGTCTCGAAATGGGCCAGAACCTGTGGACGCTGGACCTGCCGAAAATCGCGAAAGACCTGGAAAAGCTGCCGTATGTCTCGAATGCGAGGGTCGAGCGTCATTTTCCGGACCGGATTTCTATTTTCATCCACGAGCGCGTTCCGGTGGTGAGGATCGACGGCATCGATAGCGATCTCGGTACCCGCGCCACGTTCTACCTCGACCGCGATTGCGTCGTACTCAAGCCGCGCGAGGGCGAGCCCGAGCAGGCGATGCCGGAAATCGTCGGCCTCACCGATGCCAGGCGCGAAGTGGAGCCGGGCAAGGTGCTCGACCAGCCGAGCCTCCGCAGCGCGTTACAGATTCTGGATGCGATCGACCACACCAAGCTCCATACTACCATCGATATCCGCACCATCGACCTGAGCGACCCGCTTTCCATCACCATGACGACGACGGACGATCTCTCGATCACGTTCCGTCCCGATTTTATCGACCAGCAACTATTCCGGCTCAAGCAAGCCTCCGATTACGCCGAAAACATGCAGCGCACGCTCCATACCATCGATCTCACACCCGACCGCAACGTTCCCATCACCTTCAACTAAACCGCCATCCTACCTATCGCTATGTTCTGGGGAAAATCACGCAATCTCATCGTCGCTCTTGAAGTGGGCAGCACTAAAGTCGCCGCCGCCGTCGGAGAAATCCGACCGGACGGCACCCTGGCGCTGCTCGGTATCGGGGAATCGGCTTCCGGCCAAATCCGCAAATGCGAGATCGTCGATTTCGAGGTGGCCCAGGGTTGCGTACGGGACGCCCTGGCCGAGGCGGAGCAGAAAACCGATGTGGTGATCGCCGAGGTCTACCTCGCGATTTCCGGCGCGCACATCCGCTCGTCGAATACCCGCGTGACCACCGTGATCAACACCGACGGGGACGAAATCACGCAGGAGCACATGCAGGAACTTCACGAAATGGCGGCGGCCCAGCCTCTGCCGACCGACCACGCCATCGTGCATCACCTCCTCCAGCATTACGTGCTCGACGACGGATCGACGACCGATAACCCGATCGGACTCACCTCCAAGCAGCTCACCGCCCATTTCCACCAGGTTTGCGGTCTGGCCACGCGGCTGCAAACCACGATCCGTTGCGTGAAGGAACTCAGCATCGAAGTGAAGAATTACGCGCTCAGTTCCTATGCCACGGCCCAGGCGGTCTTGACCCGCAATCAGAAACAAATCGGCGCCGTGGTGATCAATCTCGGCGGCGGTGTCTCGGACTACATCGTCTATCAAAAAGGCGCGGTCGTTCATAGCGGCGTGCTGGGGGTGGGCGGGGACCATCTGACCAACGACATCGTCTCCGGGTTGAAAATCCCCTACGCCAAGGCCGAAATGCTGAAGAAGACCGAAGGCTCTGTGATGATCGATCCCGCACAAAGCGAAGACCGCATCACCCTGCCGGGCGCCTATAATTTCGAGGAAAAGAAGGTCTATCGCTCCTCGCTCAATACCATCATGCAGGCGCGACAGGCGGAGATTTTCGAGATTATTCTGGAAGACCTGCAGGCCGCGAGCTTCTGGCCCGACTTCGGCGGAACGATCTACATCACCGGCGGGGCCTCGCAGGTGAAGGGACTGGTCGACCTGGCCGCGCAAATCTTCCCATGCCCGGTGGAGCTCGCGCACCAGTCTCCCTTCGATGGCGATCAAAATTACGGACGCCGCCCGGACCTGAGCACTCTGCTCGGCTTGCTGCATTACGCTCGCAAAGCGGAACTCGAACTTCCTTCCACCCGGGGGCTGGCGCGCGTTGGCCAGTCGCTGCGGCGTGCGTTGGCCAGCATGAGGCTTATCTAACCGGAGATTATCACGATGATCGAATTCACTCAGGACGGTCCCTTCGCCGACAAGGCGGATCAACTTTTCCCCGATCGGGTGCGCATCCTCGGGCTGGGACAGGCGGGGACTGCCGTGTGCGATCAAATCGTGCTCCATGGGCGGGGCACGCACGATCTCTGGGTGTTCGATTCCGACCAAATGACAATCGAGAGTTCGGTCGTGCCGAACCGTGTCCTGCTGGGGCGCAGTCTCGTGCATGGCCTTGGCTGCAGCGGCGACATCGAACTGGCCCGCGAAATCGTGGCGATCGAGGAAGCGCAACTCGCTCCGGTCACGAAGGGCTGCGACTTTCTTATTCTTGTGCTGGGTCTGGCCGGTTCCACCGGAGTGGCGCTGGCGGAACGCTTGATCGAATTGGGCCGTGAGTCGGGCGCGAAGGTCATCGTCGTTGGCGTGCAGCCGTTTGCTTTCGAGGGGACATCCCGTCGCGAAAAAGCGGTGTTTGCCATAGGGGATTTGCGCGCGGAAGCGGACAGCGTCCTGGTTTTGTCCAACGACAGGCTGTCGAATCATCCCGAGACGTTGAAAAATATCCGGAATGGTTTTCACCTCATGAACCAACAGATGGCCAAGACCGCGCAGGCCCTCGCGCAGATCGTCTGCAAGCGGGGCTTGATCCAGCTTTCCTTCGCCGATGTGCGGAGTCTCTACGGTCGTTACACCGGCTCCGAGGTGCTGGAAAATTGCTGGGTCGCCCATGTCGAGGGGAACATCAACGATTGCACGGACGAACTGATCGATGAGTTGCTCGAGGGACCGCTGTTGCGGGAAGAATCGATCTGGAAGCAGATCGATCACGCCGTCGTCGCCGTCAGCGGCACGCGCAACCTCGGACTTTCGGAAGTGCAGGAATTGGTCTGCGCGTTGAAGGACCGGTTGCCGGTAAATATCCCGATCGCCACGAGCGCCAGTCTCGACGACGAAAGCCACGACCAGGTGAGACTAAGCGTTTTGCTAGCCATGACCGCGCCGGTTCTCGTCCCGGAAAGGACGACTGCGGAGAACGGGGCCAACGCGAAAAAGTCGCGTCCGGTGACGGAGACCGCGCGGATGCCGTCCGTTCCCGCCAAGGTCAAGCCGCAGTCGGTGGAGCCGCCAATCGCCACACAAAAGACCACCCGGATGCCGAGAGCAAAGCCGGCTCCTGTGCCGGTACCGGTTCCCGCTGCGGAGGCGCAAAAGCCGATCATGCCGGAGGAAGCGCCGCCGCCGGTCAAAGCCATCACCGCACCCTTGCCCGCTCCGGCCGAGATCGCAGGTTTGCGAGGTTCGCGGCGATTCGTCGCCAAGCAGGAAGAGATGCAGTTCGAGTCACCCACCCGGGGCCGATTCGAGAAGACCCACGAGACGATGTATCGCGGTGAAAATCTCGATCAACCCACCTTCCGTCGGCGTGGCTTGAAAATCAGGGCGTAGAAATCGATATTTCTTCCCTAATCGGGCGCGGAGCTGCACCCTGCACCCATTCCACCAGGGGAGAAGCCGCCGTTGGCCAATATTCGAGCGACTGCATAATTCTCATGCTTCGCGTCGAATCCGCCAATGCCCACCCGACGGCGGAATTGAGCAGCGTGCGCATTCGGTAAAAGGCACGGTGCTGGGAACGATAACGTGCCGCCGCCACTCTCACTCCAACGCGCTCGATCGAAAGGAGATGGTTTGCAGCCATTTCGGCGGAAACCAATGCGCTGAAGACGCCTTCGCCGGTCAGAGGCTCGAGAACCCGTGCCGCGTCGCCTATCAGCCAGCTCCGCGCGTTCGTGACCTCCCAGGGCTTTCTCGTGATGGGGTGCATGCTTTTCCAAGTGGTTGAGGAAGCTTGCGGTAGATATCGCTGCAGAATTTGTTCCGGCGTAACCTTGCTGGCGGCGAAAAGTACGAGTGTGATCGTGTTTTGCGTGGAGCTGATCCTGTTCAAGCCGTAATAACCCTCCGGAAAAACATTCATGTGCACGTGATCGTCCAATGCAGGCAAATCCACAAAGGTCTGCCAGCCGATGCGACCGCAAGCGACGGAAGCACGGGCGAGACGACTCAGACGCCCGACGACGGAATTCCGTCCATCCGCGCCGATGACCAGCGGGGCCTCGATTTCCCCAGCCGTGGTTTGCAAATGGGAGTCGGTCAACCCATGGGCCGTCACACCGAAGAGAAAGGTGGCTCCCGCCCGGTGCGCCTCCTCGGCCAGCCATGCGTCCAGTGTGCCGCGCTCCACCGTGCGCGCGCCCTCATGGCGAAAGCTGTGACGCAGCACGGGGCTGCCCCCTCGTTCCAATGTGAATCCGCGTATCTTGAAGTGAGGCAGCCGATTGAATCGCTCGGCCAGTCCATGTCGTTGCCAAAGACTCCAATTGCGCGGGTTGAGGGAATTGCCGCAAACCTTGGCCCGCGGAAAGTGCGATTTTTCCAGCACCAATACTTTTTTTCCGGCGCGACTTAAAATCAGGGCGGCCATCGACCCGGCCGGACCGCCCCCCACAATAACGACGTCGTACATCTTGAAATCAGTTGGAACCTGGCGGCGGGGAGGGTGCCGGTCGAAGTTCGGGCGGCAGGTCGAATGCGAGATGAAAGGCGATGTCGACTTTCTTATCCACGGTCAGGAAGAATTGCTGGATTTGCGGCAGACCGTAGTCGGAAGTATCGATTTGCGTCGTTCCCGCCACAACCAGCAACGATCCCTCACGCCACCCCAACGCCTCCGCCTCCACCGCATGATGGGCGTGATTGAGAAGCAAATCTCCTTTCACGCTAAAATGCGCGGGCATCGTTGAGGTCGCCGTCGCCGGACTTCCTTGAGTCGATTTCAGGGTGCGCAGCTCGAAGATAATCGTGGGATTGGCCTCGACCTTCAGCCATTTTTTCATGTTCGTGTCCCGCGTATCGAGAAACGTGGTTAGGTCCACCGCCGATATTTTCAGCGTGGCCCCGGTCACGATCGGTGGCGTCCCGGTATCGACGTGGGCGAAGCCGGAGAACGAACGCGCCTCGCCTTTGAAATCATGCAGGGTGGCATGACCGGTAAAGGCCAGCGAACTGGCTTTCGCGTCCAGCGGGAGTTCGAGACCGACTGCCGGGCTCGTCCAGCCAAGTAACAAAGTTAAGACGAGGGGCGACAGAGTTTTGATCATGGGCGCTTGGTGCAACGAAAAGCAGCTCAACATAGCACGAACGCGGGATAAGTGCTTACACCACCCGATCTCCCGGCGCAGTATACTGGATTATTCCTCCAGCACCCGCGCGCCTTCGTTATCGGCCTGCAGGACGATGACGCGTCCGGGCAGTCGATATTTCTGTGCGGCTTCGCGCATCGCTGCGGAAATGGCCTCCGTTCGGTCGAGCGTCACGGCCATCAGACAGGAACCGGCCCCGCTCAGGAAACTGCCGAGCGCTCCCGCTTCCCGCGCCGCCGCGAGAATATCGGCGAAGCCCGGAATCAACACCTGGCGATACGGCTGATGCAGGTGATCGAAAAACATCCCACTCAGGGAGGCGTAATCCCCGGTGCAGAAGGCCGCCGCGATCCGCGCCGTGCGCTGGGCGTTCTCCACCGCGTGGCGGAAGGCGATTTCCTTCGGCAAAAGGCCGCGCGCCGCTTCGGTCGATAAGCGCAACTCCGGCACCAACGTGACGAACTGGATCTCTGGCTTCACCTCGACCCGCGTATAAACGAAACCGTCGGCGGGATCGTCGGAGGCGTGCGCGCAAACGGCGAACCCGCCCAGAAACGAGGGCACGGCGTTATCGGGGTGGCCTTCCAGCTCGATCAGCAGGTGGAGGATCTGCTCGCGGGTCAGCGGGAGCGTGTCCCGGACTAGTTCGGCCAGCCCCATCAGCACCCCGAGTCGCACCGTCACGCTGCTGCCGAGCCCGCGCGAGATCGGGATCTCTCCGTCGATCGTGACCTCGAAGCCGAACGGTTTAATCTTGCCGCCCAGCGCGCGTTGGAAGAAGGCGTTCGCAGTCTCGGCGATCATCCCCTCGGCGGGCTTGGCGCTCTCGTTGCGCGTGAGCGTGGTGGTGTTGTACAGGCGCAGCGCGAGGCCGAGACAGTCGAAGCCCGGACCGAGATTGGAGGTGCTGGCGGGCACGCGGACTTGCACTTTGGAACAGGACATAAGCCTGTTTAGCTCATCACCCGGAGCACGAACAGTCCAGAACCGTTCCCATCTCGGCAAACCATTTTACGAAACGCCTTGCTAATGCCGGGGGATAAGGGATACTCACTATTCCGCACGATGTTGGGCGAGATGTAAGCCCGCTGGTTCATAACGTCGCGCAACCCTAAATCGCGGGGTGGAGCAGCCCGGTAGCTCGTCAGGCTCATAACCTGAAGGCCGCAGGTTCAAATCCTGCCCCCGCAACCTCCTTCTTCTCTAAGTTGCTTACTTAGAATTACCTCTGAGGGGACGCTATTTTGCCATTCCCGTCATGTCGGGTCATGTTTTCACATATAAGGGTCTTAGTCTAGTTGCTATTTAGTTGCAGCTTGCCTCTCAAAATCAGTTTTTGAGCTCGAATTTGTGTGCTGCTATTTTGGGCGGCGAATGCATGGACACCTTTTGTGAGGCTCGATGAGCATCGACATAAACAACGCCGGCACTCGAGTCGCCCGAAGCATTGAGGAGCTATGCTGGCTACCACGCGGGCGACCGCTTCTTTTCCGTCCGAGCGTTGGCTGATCCAGCCACGGCAGACCTTAACGTCATCATCAACCGGAAGGTCTATGTCCTCGAATTGACGACGGACAAAGAGCCGTTCCAGTCGGTGACCTTTTATCCCGCCGACGAGCCACCCGTGCAATCGGCGGGCCAGCCCAATGTCGGCCCATCGCGGTTACTTGGTTTGCTCGATAAAGCCAAGGCCTACCCGCTCCTGATGATCAAGCGTCGCCCCCCTCCGTAAACTATTGGCATGTGTGGACGGACAACAACGGCGTCAGCCATCAAACGCGTGAAAAACTCACCCGCTTCGAGCTTAAAAGCATCGAACCCCCGGCCGCCCCACAATGGCTGAATCGCCTGAAGGCTGAGGGTGCCAGCGTCGTGGTGACGGTCCTTCCCGTCGGCTGGGTGGGTCAA
>CAJCII010000087.1 GCA_903970335.1 Bacteroidota bacterium
TGCTGAAGATAGACCGGTTGATTCCGATTGCGCAGGACCGGCAGGAGGCCCGGAAAATTTTGGCCATGCACGATCATTCCAAGTCGGGAGAATTTCATTACGAGCCGGGGGAAAAGACGCTGCAGTGGAAGATATTCGGGAACATCACTGCGCAAACGGCAACTACCTTCTACGCACTGGCGCAGGAGGAATGGGCGTTCGTCCCGGATGCGATCACGCTGCGACTGGACCTTTCCGAGGTCTCGTTCATGGACAGCAGCGGGCTGGGGTTCCTCTTGAAATGCCTGAAGATGACGAACAAGCGTCCGGGGGGCACGTGCCGCATCGTGGAGATGAGCCCGAATGTGCTTAACGTGATCCACCTCGCACGGCTGGGCAGTCATTTCGGCCTGGAGTCCAAGCCATGAGCGGAACGATTCGCATCGGGCTTTCCACGTCGGTTGTGCAAGGCGGGCGCTCGGGAGTGGCGACGTACATTTTCGGCATCCTGAGAGGACTGCGGCGAATCGGGGCGCCGGTCGAGGTGTCGGTGATCGGGCTGGAAAACGACCGGGGACTTTTCGAGCCGTGGCTGGACCGGTGCAAGTGGGTTCCGGTGCCGGAGCGGTTCCGTCCGGCGGTGAAGAATGTGGCGTGGCATCAATTCGCCTTGCCGGGATTGGCGCGGAGGGAGGGATTCGACCTGATCCACATCCCGAGTTACCGGCGCATTGTGGCGCGGTTGCCGTGCCCGCAACTGGTAACGATCCACGATTGCGCGGCGTTTGCGGTGGCGGGAAAATACGACCTGGCGCGGATGATTTACGGGCGCGTGGTGGTGAAGTGGCTGGCGCGGAACGCGACGCGGGTGACCACAGTCAGCCGCGCAACGGCCGCCGACGTGATGAAGTATTTCGGATTGCCCGAGAAGCGGATCGATGTGATCTGGAACGGGATCGACCACGAACGGTTCAAGCCAACGGAAAGGGGTGCGGCGGATGGGTACCTGAAGGCACATTTTCAGCGGGGGAACCCGTATTTTATCTACCTGGCGCGGTTGGAACATCCCGGGAAAAACCATGTACGACTGATCGAGGCCTTCGAGATGTGGGCGGAGCGGAATCCGGAACTGAAGCACGAATTGTGGCTGGGCGGGGCAGACTGGCACGGGGCGGAGGTCATTCACGCACGGGCCGCGTCGTCTCCATTGAGCGGGAGAATCCGGCTACTCGGGTTTGTGCGCCTGGAGGACCTGCCGCTGCTTTACGCCGGGGCGGAGGCAATGATTTATCCCTCGCTCTTCGAGGGGTTTGGGCTGCCGCCGATCGAGGCGATGGCCTGCGGGACACCGGTGATCAGTTCGGGCTGCGGCTCGCTGGAGGAGGTCACGGGGACGGCCTGTTTGAGGATCGATCCGCTGAAGGTGGAAACGATGGCGGAGGCGTTGGCACGGGTATCGCTTGAACCTACAATGCGGGCGGACTTGATCCGGCGCGGGCTGGAACATGCGGCGCAATTTTCCTGGGATCGGGCGGCGGAGAAGCTGATGAAAAGCTATTGGGCGGCGTTGGGCAAAGGTGATAGCATCGAAGCAAGCTGAAATCGAACGTGAATCCATTTTTGGAGTACTGGAACCTGATCGAGCGTCCTTTCGAGCCGGTCAGCCACGCCAAATTCTATTATCACAGCGGCGAGCATGAGGAGGCGCTGGCGCGGCTGAATTACCTCGTCGACCAGGAGACGATGTACTTCGGGATGCTGACGGGGGAGATCGGGTGCGGGAAATCGCTGACGCGGCAAATTTTCGCGGCGCGGATCAACGCCGAGCAGCATTGCCTGGTTCACTTCGAGAATTCGATTTTTCCCGCAGCAGACCTGATGCGGCGTTTATTGGGAGAATTCGGCTGGGCGGAACCGGCGGCGAGGGCAACGGACGGGCACGGTCTTTACGTGCTGTTCACGAAGTTGCTGCGGCAGTTGTCGCAGGATTACAACCGGCACCTGGTCTTGCTTTTCGACGAGGCGCAGGACATGTCCCGGGAGACGCTGGCGGATTTGAAGCGGCTCTCGAATTTGAACGACGAGGGGGTGGGACGATTGACCATGGTGCTGATCGGGCAACCGGAACTCCGGGAACTGGTAGCGCAACTGCCCGCGCTGGACCAGCGGATCAGCCTGCGATTTCATCTGAAGCCGCTGGGCATGGGGGAAACCGGGGCCTATCTGCGGCATCGCCTGAGCAAAGCGGGGCATCCGACGGCGGACCTTTTTTCCAGCGAGGCGGCGGAGAAACTCTACGAGGCGAGCGGGGGATTTCCACGAGAAATCAACCGTCTGGCCAAGCTTTGCCTGGAGCAGGCGCGGGCCGATTCCTCGAGGCAAATCTCCGGGCAACAAGTTCACCGGGTGGTGGACGATTTACGACGGCACCAGACGATGCCGATCATGAAGGGAATCGCGGCATGACGCAGGACCCGGACAGCCCCATGCGAGTGAGCGCGTGGAGTCCGTCGAGCGGGCCCGGCGCGGGAATTTCCGTCGAGGTGCCCCGGACAATGTCGCAGCCGACGCGGGACGCGGAACAAGCCGAGCCTGCCGAGGAGTCGGGCTCGCCCGGTTTTATTTCAATCGATCCGTACCGGCTGCTGGGCGGCGCGTGGAAGCGGCGCTGGTGGGCAGTGGCGGGCATGGTGTTGGGCTTAGGTGCCGGGCTGGGTTGGGGGGTGATGAAGACTTTCACGCGCTACGAGGTGACGGTCGATCTGATCAAGCTCAACCTGCCGACGACGTTTCGAGTGGGCGATGTGGGGGAAGCGTACCATCCGCAGGAACTTTCCAGCACGACGTTGGAGAGCGCGGCGAGTTCCTACAATGTCCTGCAACGGGTAGTAAACAAGACGACCCAACCCATTTCGGTCGCGCTGCTTTCCAATTCAGTGGAGGTGAAGGACGAGCGGAACAGCGACATCATTCACCTGACGCTTTCGGGCTATTTCAGTATCGATGCGACGGTGGAACTGGCCAACCTGTGGGCGCAGGAAGTGGTCGGGTTTACGAAAGACATGCAGGTTGACGAGAGCCGCAACATGCATATTTTTTTGCAACAACAGGTCGATGCGATCGACGCGGACCTGACGAAGTTGAACGAGGATATCCTCGATTATTCGAAGCGAGAAGGCATCGTCGATTCGGACAAGGAAATCGACGCGGACTTACGTTCGCTGGGCGACGTGGAGGTGAGGTACGAGACGGCGAAAATCGCCCTGGACACGATCGACTACAAGATCAGCTCCACGGAGGAGCAACTGCGTCAGCAAAGTCCTCTGTCCGACCAGTTGAAGACAGCGCAGGCCGACCTGGATAACCTGCGCACGCGGTACACGGACCAGAATCCGCTGGTGGAAGCGCAACTCGACAAGATTCACGATCTCGAGCAACAACTGCAAAAACAGTCTGGCGGCGCGAGCGGGGACGATTCGCAGTTCGCAGGAACTTTTCTCGGGAATACGCTCTATCTGAAGCTGCTCGATTTGCAGAACGATAAAAAAGGGCTGGAGCACGAAAAAGAGGCGTTGGAGAAAATCCGCTCCGATACCCAGGCGACCCTGGCGCAGCTCCCGGAGAAATCGGCGGCAATGGCCCAAATGGTGCAGAAACGGCAGGCGTTGGAGACGGGACGGAACCTGCTTTTCAGCCGACTGCGCGAGGCGGAGCTTTATGAGAACAATGCGCCGGGGTTTTTCCAGATTTTTTCCCCAGCAGCGCCGGAGCGGGTGGTGGTCCACAGCAAGACGGTCAAGATCGTAATTTTTGCGATTGCCGGTTGCGTGGGAGGAAGCTTTGCGGCGCTATTCCTAGCGCTCGGACTGGAACTGGCCGATGCGACCCTGCGGCGCGGCGCGGAGTTGCAACGGCTGCTTTCGGTGCCACTCCTGGGGGCGATGAAACGGAACGATACCGACGCGACGCGGGCGAAGACGGCGGGGGAAATCTGGTCACGCTGGATCGGTAGCCAGGTCAAGTCGCGCACGCCGCGCATCATCTGGAGTCCGGCACCCTCCGCAAAAGAATCGCTTTTTTGGGACCCCATGCTGGAGGAAGCGGCGGGTTTGCTGGCGGAAATCCAAGTCATCGATTGCCGCAGCCAGAACCAGACGGTGGCGCTTCCACTCAGTTCGAGAGTCGCCGGGGATCCTCGCATCCATGTGGAGGCCTGCGATATTACGCGCCTATCGATTGCGCAGGCGGAGGCGTTGGCGGCTTCGTGGGTGGAAGCGAGTCGCCGGGGAAAGCATCTGTGGGTCCGGTTGAGCGGACCGGTGGGGGAACCGGCGGCAACGCTGGCACGGGCCGGAGAAGGCGTTCTCATCCTGGCCGCTCTGCACACGGAACCCTCCGGCTTTTGGCGGGCGCAGGCGGACTTGATGCGCAAGACGATCGGGGGGATCCTCGGCATCGTGTCGGTGGACGAACTCGGCTGGCGTGAATGGTGATGAAGCTCGAGGCGTTGTTTTGCGGATTCTTTCTGGCCTTGGGCCTTGTGCCTGTCCCGGCCCAGGAGACGAATGCTCCGACAGCCCTGACGAACGCACCGACAGCGACTCCAGCCCCGACCGTTCCCTCATGGCGGGACCGGTACACGCTGGGCCCCGGCGATATTCTGAATTTCAGTCTTTATGGACGACCGGAACTCGACCGGAGCCAGATTTTCATTCAGCCGGACGGGTGTATTTCCTATCTCCAGGCGCAAAACATCCACGCCGACGGGCTGACGATCGACGAACTGCGCGAGAAGATCGAGGCGGAATTGGGGAAGACGTACAAGAATCCTCGCGTCTCGGTGGCACCATTCGAATTGCACAGCAAAAAATATTTCATCCTCGGCAAGGTGGTCGATAAGGGAGCCTTCAGCATGGACCGCCCGATCACCATTCTGGAGGCGGTGGCGAAGGCACGGGGAATCGAGACGGGACTCTTCGAGCAGAACACGGTGGAACTGGCGGACCTGCCGCGGTCCTTTCTCGTGCGGGGAAACAAGCGACTGAAGGTCGATTTCGAGAAGCTTTTTTTCGAGGGCGACCTCTCGCAGAACATCGAGCTGGAGCCGGGGGACTATCTTTACTTTGCCTCCGCGAACACAAACGAGGTCTATGTGCTGGGTTCGGTCAATTCGCCGGGGGTGCAGGGCTTTACCCCGAAGATGACGGTGATCAGCGCAATATCCGAGAGGGAGGGTTTTACAAAGGATGCCTTCCGCGAGCATGTGCTGGTGGTGCGAGGGTCTTTGAACGAGCCGAAGGTTTTCGTCATCGATGCCGACGATATTCTGCATGGGAGAGCGCCGGATTTTCCTCTGGAACCGAAGGACATCATCTATGTGAGCGATCACCCGTGGAAACTGGCGGACGACCTGCTGGACACGGCGATCAGCGCGTTCATCCAATCGGCAGTAACCACGTGGGGCAGCGCAAGCTTCGGTCCGTTCATCACCCGCCCCATCCTGCCTCATACCGAAATCCACGACTGATGCGTGCACCGCTACTGCTCCCATTTTTCGGCGCACTGCTGCTAGCGGGCTGCCTGGCCACCGGCCCCGATTTCGATCCGATGGCGAAGGGGAGCGGCGGCGGCGTGCCGGGGTCATTTCAACCGCTCGGCGGCACGAAAACCCTTCCCCCGGAGGATCTCAAGCCCGATCCGGCACCATTTCGGCTCGGCGTGGGAGACAAAGTCGAGGTGGAAATCCTGGACGAGGCGGACACCCGTCAGATCTGTCTGATTTGTCCCGACGGGATGCTTTATTATGAGACGCTGGCCGGGCTGAAAGTTACCGGCATGACGCTGCCCGGACTCAAAGCTGCACTCGAGGCGAAACTGAAGGAAATGTATCGAGCGCCGGATGTTTCGCTGACCTTGCGCGAAATTTCGAGTCAACGCGTCTGGGTCCTGGGCCGGGTGAACACGCCAGGGCTATATCCGCTGGAGGGCCCGATGACGGTGTTAGAGGCGATCTCGAAGGCGGGTGGGCTGTTCACGTCCCGCTTTTCCGGAACGACGGAGGAGTTGGCCGACTTGAAGCACAGCTTCCTGGTACGCGACGGCGAGTTCGTGCCGGTCGATTTCTATGCGTTGCTGCACGACGGCGACCTTTCGCAAAATATCTATCTGAAGGACGGGGATTATATTTATCTGCCGTCGTCGCTCTCACAGGAGGTCTACGTCATGGGCGCGGTGGTGCAGCCGAAGGCGATCGGTTTTTCCGATCAGATTACGCTGGTCAGCGCGATTGCCGGAGCACAGGGGCTGGGGCCGCACGCATTTGCGCAGAACATCCTGATCGTGCGCGACTCCCTGACCAAACCGAAGGTGGCGTCGGTCAACTGGTACGATATTGTCACGGGACGAGCGCCGAACATTGCGCTGGAACCGCACGAT
This sequence comes from Bacteroidota bacterium, assembly GCA_903970335.1. Lineage (GTDB taxonomy): Bacteria > Verrucomicrobiota > Verrucomicrobiia > Methylacidiphilales > UBA1321 > JABDGH01. The sequence continues at coordinate 6,415 of CAJCII010000087.1, forward strand.
ATCGTCTGGGTACCAAACGCGCCGTGGCAGAGAATCGAGGATTACGCGCATCTGGTGATCAACTCCTTCGTGCGGACGGTCGCGGCAAACGAGGGCATTCACGCGGGGTCTTCTACCTCGCCGAATGTGCAACCCGCCGTCAATGTCGGCAATTAGAGCGAGCCGCTAATTATACCGCTGCCACCACGTGCGGTAGGCCGACATGACGACGGCGGGAGTACTCGTGGGGACGATTCCGAGCAGGGAGGAGGCGCGACGCCAGATGGCGGAATCGTTTTCCGGTGAACCCAGAAGCAGGACGAGGGCGCGCTGCAAGGCGGCGCGGGGATAATCGAACAGGCCGGGTAACCGGGAGCCAAGACGGAGTCGGTCGCGTACTCTCAAGGCAACGTTTTTCAAGGCGGACGATTCCGGGAAAATCCGGGCCGCATCGGACGCATAGGCATCGGCTTCAGGCCAGATGCGCTTGAGGCGAACCGATTCGGCCCAAAGAAAGGTACGGAGCCAGACCTGGGTCATTTCCGTCTGCCGTTGGCTGAGGAAGGGGGTGCCGGGAAATTCATGGCGGGGATGGAGCTTGAATAGGACTCCGCTCGTGTGCCATTTTTTTAAAAGCGGCCAGTCGGGCGGAAGCAGGGGAAGATCTTCATTCAGGAGCGAATGCCGGCGCTGGCACGACCAATGGTAGCGCCCATTGAGTGCGAGCACCGCATCGGCAAGGGCAAGCCAGGCCTTGGCGTGGTTGCGCTCAATGAAGCCGGAATCCATCTCCGCTTCGTTCTCACCAAGTTTCTCCCGGCAAAACAAAAGACCCGTACCGCGATTGAAGAGTAGCCGGGTGACTTCGGTGGCAGGAATGAGCTTGGGGTCGGACAGGCTTTCCGGAAGCGTGGCGCAAAAGCCTTCATCACCCCAGACGAGGCGATGACCGAGAACGAGATCGTAATAGAACATCGAGGGTTGGCCCTGTCGCAGCGCGGAGGCGGGAAGAATCTTGAACTCGACCTCGATGCCGGTTTCCCGATGGCCTTCCTCCGCCCAATGGTGGCACCACTCGGGCAATTTTTCGGGAGTGCGCAGGCCGGTCGTGACGACGTAAAATTCGAGGTCGTTGTAGAGGGCCGCACCTTCGACTTCCGAACCGCGATAGACGCCGCCCTCTCCACGTCCATAGCCGCCGCCCAGCAACAGGACGACGATCTGTGCGGCAAAGGGCGAGTCGGCGAGCGAGCGATGAAGTTTGCCCAAAAAAACATCGAGTCGCGCGGCGAGGGCCGGTTCGTTGTCGATGAAATAGCGATCCGCCACGACGATGGCCCCAGGTCTCAGGCCAGATCGAAAACGCGATGCAGGCGCACCAGTTCGAGCACGGATTGCACGGCCGGGCGGACATGGACCAAGCGGACCGGCGAATGCTTTTCCGGCAGGCGACGATGGATGCTCAAGAGCGCACCCATGCCGGAGCTATCGACGAATTCGACATGCGAGAGATCGACGGTCACGTCGCCGACATCGGGGCGCCAGATCATGGCGAGTTCTTCGCGCAATTCCCGGGCCGTGGAGGCATCGAGCCGGGCGGAGCGGACTTCCAGTTTCAGATCGTGGCCTTGGAAATGCGCTGTCAACGTCGAGCTCATGAATGGATTTATAACCTAGTCTTAAGCGAGTTTAAAGGTGTATATTTCAAGCTTAATGCGACTGCTCTATGTCCATGAACGTTTGGGTAGCTTGGGTGGAGCGGAAGCCAATGTCCTGATTAGCGCTACCGAGCTTCGTGCACGCGGATACACGGTGGGTCTCGCGGCGCAGTCGGAAACGGGCAAAAACGATGCGGCGTGGAAGGCGACTTTTTCCGAAGGTGTTTTTGTCGAAGGCACGAATGCGGTCTCGACCGCGTTGGGGAAATTCAAGCCCGACGCGGTCTACATTCATAAATGGGAAGACCTGCCGACGTTGCGGCATCTGCTCACGACGGGCCTTCCGATCATACGCATGGTGCACGATCACGACACCTATTGCCTGCGCAGCTACCGCTATAACGTCTTCACCCGCGATATCTGTCATCGTCCCGCCACGGCCTACTGCATCGTGCCGTGCCTGGCGCCGATCAAGCGCAACCACGGGGGAGGGTTTCCGTTCCGGTGGGCGAGCTATTTCGACAAGCTGGAGGAGATCCGGCTTAACCGGCAGTTCGATCGTCATTTGGTGGTGACCCGTTACATGCGCGACGAGTTGCTCTTGAACGGATTCGACGGGGAAAGGATTGAAATTTTTCCGCCGGTTCCGCGTCCGGGACGGCAGATTCGCAGCAGCTTTTCCGAGAGGAACCTGATTCTTTTCGCGGGGCAGATCATCCGGGGCAAGGGCGTGGACGTTCTTTTGCGGGCGCTGGCGAAGGTCAAGACACCGTTCGAGGCGGTGATTCTGGGCGATGGAAACCAGCGGCGCACGTGCGAGAAACTGGCCCGGCGACTGGGTCTCGAGGGCCGCGTCCACTTCAAGGGGTTTATTCCGCAGGAGGAGTTGATCGGCTATTATCAGGACACGTCGGTGGTGGTGGTGCCCTCGGTCTGGCCGGAACCGATCGCAACGATCGGGCTGGAGGTCATGCGTTACGCCCTGCCGGTGGTGGCCTTCGATGCGGGAGGGATCTGCGACTGGCTGCGCGACGGGCATAACGGCTATCTCGTTCCGTGGATGGACACGGACGTTTTTGCGGCCCGCCTCGATGCAATTCTGGGCAACAAGGCGATGGCCCGCGAGATGGGCGAGAGGGGTCTGGAAATCGTTTCGCGCGAATACGATTTCGAGAACTATATTTCCCGTTTACAAGATCTTTTCGTGCGTATGGTAGAGTCGAAGAAGGCCCGAGCTGCAACTCTCTCATGAACCTGAGTCCCGAAGACGAAGAAATCGCCGCCTATTGGAGCCACGCCTCAACGGCGCGGGGGCGTTTCCAGATTCGGGTGCGCCTGGCGGTCAAGCGCTTTGCGTGGCAGGCAGTGGTGGGAGGAAGCGCCACGTTGAAGCGAATACTGGACGTTCTGGCTTCGGGCGCGGCATTGCTGATGCTCAGTCCCGTTTTTCTTGTGGTGGCGATTTTGATCAAAAAGGAAGACGGCGGGAGCATCTTCTTCGGTCAGCCGCGGGTCGGTTATCGCGGGCGGCTTTTCCGGATGTGGAAGTTCCGCTCGATGGTGCCGAATGCCGATGCCTTGAAGGCGAAGCTTCTGGCGGAAAACGAAATGCAGGGCGGGATCACCTTCAAAATGAAGAACGATCCCCGGGTGACGCGCATCGGGCGATTCATTCGCAAGTATTCCATCGACGAGTTGCCGCAGTTCTGGAACGTCTTTCGCGGGGAGATGTCGCTGGTGGGGCCACGTCCACCGGTCCCGAAAGAAGTGGCCGAATACGATGTGGAATCACGGCAGCGCCTGATGGCGAAACCGGGGCTGACCTGTTTCTGGCAGGTGGGGGGACGGAGCAACATCGACTTCGCCGGGCAGGTTCGCCTCGACCTGGCCTACATCCGCTCGGAGAGCCTCTGGCTCGATATCGTGCTTCTGCTGAAAACGGTTCCGGCGGTGCTGCTCGGTCAGGGGGCCTTTTGATTATGGAGCCAACGGACACGCTGGAACTTCTCGCGCCGGATTACGGGAAATTCGACACCATCTGGCGTCATCCCCTCCCCTTCGTCCTCTGGCCGGTCGGCTCGAAATCACTCCTGGCACATTGGATGGACGAGGCGGTGCGGCGGAACGTTTCCAAGGTGGTTATTTACGCGCCGGACCGCCCGGCGGAAATCCGGCGGCATCTTGAAGGCGGAAACTACTGGAGCAAGACGGTGGAAATCGTTCCCATCTCCGAGGAGCGCGCATCCGCTCCAAAGGCGATCCGCCTCGACGGTCTGCCCGGGTCACCGCCCAAGGTTCCCATCGACTCCGCGGAAAGCCTGCTCCGGCGCTGGCTCGATTTCCAGGCGCAGTGGCTGGAAGCCCGCCATTCGCAGGAAGTCACCATCGATATGGAGAAGGTTCCCCAAGGCTGGCTCGGGCCGGGGGCAATCGTCCACCCCAATGCGGAATTGCGACCACCCTACTGGATCGGCGCGCGGACGATCATTGGGGCGAAATGCCGGATCGGGCCGATGGCGATCATCCATCCCGGTTGCTTACTCGACACGCGGGTCGAAGTAGAGCGGGCGGTGATTCTTCCCGACACCTATCTCGGTCGGAACACCCGGTTGCACGAAGCGGCGGCGCAGGGACGGGTGTTAATCGATATCAAACGCGCCTGCCGAGTGGAAATTCCGGAGAGTTTTATTCTCGGTTCGCGACACTTGGCCGAGAACAAGCCTTCGTTCTTCGCACGACTTTCCGCCCTGGTCTGTTGGCTGACGCTGGCCCCCCTCGCCTTGCTCTGGCCGGGACAAAGCTGGGAGGAACGGACGTGTCTTTCCGGTCGGGAGGCGATGCCGCTTTTCACTGGTAAAAAGGGTCCGCTTCTCCTGCGGCGCTGGCCCTGGATGAAGGCCCTCATGGTGGGAAAACTGCGCTGGCTCGGTCCACTGCCCCGGACGACGACGCAGGTCGAAGCGCTGCCGGAAGACTTGGCGGAGAGGATTGCGGAACACCTTCCGGGAGTTTTTTCGTGGGCCGATTCGCAGGGATGCCACGGTCCGGAGCATGAAGACGAGTGGATTCACGCCGCGTTTCAACTCCTCCACGACGACGGCAGTGTGAATCGTATCCTCGCACGAAAAATTGTCGGACTCGCTTTGACCGTTCCTCCATCCCCGTCATGAGCAATATTTTTCTCTACAGCGAATCGGCCCAATGTCGGCTGCCGGGAAAACTCGACCAGGTTGCCCCGGCACTGGCTCGACTGGAGGCCTACGTGACCGTGCGCGGCGTGACGGCGAAGGTCTGGAACGGCATCGAACTGGCGGTGGCGGAGGCGCTTAACAATGCCGTCATCCACGGCTGCAAGGACATGGCGGACAGCGCGGTTACGCTGCGATGGACATGGGTCGACGATATGCTGATCGTGCGGGTGCACGATCCAAGTCAATTCATGCCCGCCACGGGCAGCGCGGACCTCCCGGAAGACCCACTGGCGGAAAGCGGACGAGGCCAATACCTGATGGTGACGCTGATGGACGAAGTCTCGCATATACTCATCGACGGACACCACGCCATCGAACTGAAAAAGCAAGTTGGCCCGATGTCGTGGTCGCCGCATCTCCTGGCCGAGAACGAAGCGACGATGAATTCGCTGACGACGGAACTCTCCAGTTGCTACGAAAATCTCTCCGCCATATTTCAATTTTCGGAAATTCTGGCCACGGCCCGGGATTTCACGGGGTTTTCCGAAACGGTGCTCGGTCGGCTCAATACCCTCGTGAAAGCACAGCACTCGTACATTCGCCTGGAGACCGAAGACAAGGACGGCTTGCGACAAATCGTTTCCGTTGGAAACGAGTTCATCGGATTGCCTCCGGAGATCGATCTCAAGCAGGAATGCCTGGAAACAGAGGTTTTCAAGACCAAGATCGGAAAGGTCAATATCGTTGGCTCCAAGATGCTGGCCGGCGATCCTCTGCTGTCGGTCCAGGGAAATTTCTCGGTCTGCCCCATCTCCTTCCGTCTGCATGTCCTGGGCTGTCTCGTTGTCATTCGTCCACCCCACGCCGATTCTTTCCTGGGAGCCGAATCGGCGCTGATCCGGGTGGTGGCCGACTTTCTGGGCATCGCCTACATCGCCGGGCGTTCCCATGAGCGACACAAGGTAGAGGAAATGGCCCGACGCGAGTTGGAGATCGCCTCGTCGATCCAGCAGTCGCTCATGCCCCACTCCTTTCCGGAACACGCCCCCTACCGCACGTTCGGGCTTTGCCGCAGCGCCCGCGAGGTCGGAGGCGATTATTTCGACATCATTCCGATCAAGACCCACGGTCTTTTGCTGGTCATCGCTGATGTGATGGGAAAAGGCATGCCCGCCGCGCTGCTCGCCACCATTTTCCGGACGGCCGTACGGGCGCGACAGGAATGGGCCACCACGCCGGGGAAGCTTTTGACGGAAATCAATCGTCAACTTTCCGCCGACCTGGACAAACTCGACATGTTCATCACCGCCAAGCTCGCTTTCCTTTCCTACAAGGATCATACCCTGCACTACGCCGATGCGGGACATTGCCCGATCCTGATTCGGCGCAAAGGAGAAAGCGCCCTACGCGAAATCCAGGCCGATGGCTTTCCGCTGGGGGTCTCCGATCGCTTCGATTACCCTGCAGAGGTTTTCCACATCGAGCCGGAAGACCTTCTCGTCTTCATCACCGACGGCATTTACGAAAACCTGGGGGAAAATGGCACCGGCTCCAGCCTCGATTACCTCAAGAAGAAAATTCTCGCGCTGCAATATCGCAACCTGTCCGATTTCTGCCATCAGGTGCTGGAACTCAGCACGGGCCTGGGCGGCAACCAACCTTTCCTCGACGACCGGACGATGCTGGTTCTGGAACGGGGAAAATAGAAAGGAAGCCATGGCCACAGCAAAAACCATCCTTGTCGTCGATGACGATCCGGGCACGCGCCGCCTGCTCCAGTTCGTCTTGGCCAAGACCGGTTGCGAAATCATCACGTCGTCCAACGGAGCCGAAGCCCTGGCCATCGCCAGCGAAAAAACGATCGATCTGCTGGTCACCGACCTGATGATGGACGGAATGGACGGCTTTAGCCTGACCTCCTCGCTGCAAAAAATGCCCGCCTACGCCAAGTTGCCCATCATCCTGCTCAGCGCCCGTTTTCAGATCGAATACCGCAATGAGGTGTGGGACTGCGATAGCCTTGTCCTGATGAACAAGCCCTTCAGTCCGATCGAACTGATCGCCCAGATCAAACTCTTGCTCAAACTGTGAAGGCCGCCTCTCTCGATCTTTTTGTCTTTGCGGATGCGCTGGGATGGGAATTGGCGCAACGCCGGAATTTTCTCGCCGATCTCCTGCCGCATCGGCATCCCTGCCGGACGCTTCTCGGCTACTCCTGTACCTTCGACCCAACCATCCTCACCGGTCTGTTGCCGATCGAGCACGGCCACTTTTCGTTTTTCGTCTACGATCCACCCCACTCGCCCTTCGGTTGGGCGAAAACTCTGGGCTGGCTTCCGGAAAAAATTGCGGGCAATCACCGGGTCAGGAATCGGGTCAGTCACTGGGTGGCGCAACGCTCCGGCTACACGGGTTACTTCCAGCTCTACAGCGTCCCCTTCAAGCGCCTGCCCTATCTCGACTATACCGAGAAGAAAGACCTATACGAACCGGGCGGCATCATTGGGGGCCACGAGACGATTTTCCGCCTCTGGGAACGCTCCGGGTTGCCCTGGGTCAAATCGGACTGGCGCAAAGGAGACGTAGCGAACATCGCACAGATCAAGACGGACATCGCCGGGGGCAAGGTGCGGCTGGCGTATTTATTCACGGCCGGACTGGATGCGATCATGCACGCGCACGGAACAACCGGCCCGGCAGTGGATGCGGCGTTCGATCAATTCGAGCGTTGGATGCGGGAGATCGATTATCTGGCCCGGCAATCTTATGAAAAGGTTCGCATTCATATTTTCAGCGACCATGGCATGGCAGACACGAAGTCCGCCAGCCGCCTCATGGTCGAGTTCGAGTCGCTCGGTCTGCGCTACGGACGGGATTACGCGGCGGTCTGGGACTCGACCATGGTGCGATTTTGGTTTCCGGGCGGGGAACAGATTCGCGCCACGGTGAATGACTGGCTGGCGCGACATACGGAGGGCCGAGTTCTTTCCGACGACGATCTCCGCGCTTCCGGCGCGCTCTTTCCGGACCGACGTTACGGGGAACTTTTCTATCTGCTCGAGGAGGGGGTTATCTTCGCGCCCTCTTACATGAACCAGGGTTTCGTCCGGGGGATGCACGGCTACTCGCCCGATAGCCCCTCCACTCCCGCCTGCTGGCTCTCGAATCATCGGGAGGGGCCGGACCCACTGAGCATCGACGAAATCCACCGGGCGATGGTCTGGGCCGCCAGCAGCTAAAGCTGCTGCAACTCCGGCCACGCCCTCACGATATTTTTCCAATCGGGCGGAGCATCCGTCGTCGGAGAAAGAATAATCAAGACCGGCTCGCCGCCCGATGCACCGAAGCTGAGACGACGCAGCGAAGTCTCGCCCCAGTAGGTCAGCGGGCTGGAAAATTGGTTTTTACCGTCGGAAAACCAGTAGAGCGCCTCGGCTTTATCGTCCCCCTTGCTGAGCTTGACGACCGTACCCGCTCCCCGGTCGAGAGGGAAAGACACCTGCTCGTCGATTTCCCATCCAGCGCCGCGAAAGCAAAAGGTCGGGTCGTGAATGGCATGTCGATTCCGCGTGCCATCGAGCACCGTGAGAATGACCTGGTCCGCGCCGACGTTCACCAGTCGTTTTAACCAGCCGCACCCGGCAAAAGCGGTTTCTTCTGTCGGCTCCAGCGGAATGCTTTGCAACTGGACGGAGGGGTTTTTCGCGGCAAGCGCGGCCAGACGAGCGGAGGCATCGGGCAAAGTCTGGAATTCCCATGCGGCCCCGATGACCACGGTAACGAGGAGCGCCAGCCAGAGTCCGATTACTTTTGCTTTCATCGCTTCAAGGCAACATAACCAAATGTTCCTCCGGCAGAAAAGAGAACTCGCAATGCACCGATGAGCGTAACACCCAGGCTGTATTTGCTGAAGAGCCAGCCGAAGATTGGCATCCAGGTAAAGGACATCGGCAACCAGATCCAAAATCCGTAGCGCGGTGCGGTCAGTCCGGCGCAAGCGGATGCGAAGGCCAGGTCCTTGCAGAGATTCAAGTCCATGACGGCACCCCCGATCGTCAGGACCAGGGCCGTGACGGTCCAAGCCAAACGGATCTTGCTCGCACTGCGGAGACAGAGCACAACCGGTACCATCCAAATGAGCCACGCGACCACGTCGGCGCGGTCGAAGGGGGAGTGTTGCCAGGCTTGAAGGATCGAGCAGTCGTTCCAGCCCGTATAGAGCACGACGATCAGGGCCGCCAATTTCAACTGACCGGAAGCGTTGAGGAAATCAGACATGTGGAGTTCCAGATACCATCCCACTCTTTTTCCCTTCGAACGCCAACGCCCGGAAAAGGCCCTGGCAGAGCAGGTACATGAAGCAAAGCACCGCCCAGCCGCCCCATTTATGGAACCAGCTCATCGCGAAGTCGGGACCGAAGTTTACGCCGACCAAGCCGAGCGTGAAAATCCGCATCGTATTGGCCAGCCAAGCCAGGGGCAGGAGCGAGAACGCCGCGACGGCAAAACGCCACCCTGTGGGAACGGTCAAACAGATGACGAGACTCCCCGCGACGAGCATGGCCTGAAGCACATTCAAGCCCGCGCAGGCCGGTTCGACGGACAGCGGAAGATCGCCGATGTAGATCATCGTTCCTTCCCGGGCGACACTGTAACCCAATGCCTTGAACAAAATTTCCACGACCGCCGCTCCGCTGTGGCGAAAGACCCATCCGAGCGCGGGAAAATCCTGCACCACCCATGGAAAACCGAAGAGTGGGAGAAGCAGGAAGCGACGCGAAAATTTTTCCAGGAACGTGGTTTGGAAAATATCGAAGAAGACGATCCACCCGATGGCCAGCAGCAGGGTTGAATCGACGGCTATGCCGGCAAGACACAGCCCCAACCCGGCCACCATGCTTCCTGTCCGCATCTTGCCGGGGCTTGCCTGCCATTTCCAGGGCATGGTCAACCAGGCAAAGAGAGGAAAGGCGGCCAGGACCGGAAGCGTATCGCTCGCATCGACGATCCAGGAGATGTCACGCATCCAGATGAAAACGCCGAGGACCGCCAGAGCAACCAGATTGAGGAGAGGAAGGGTCTTCATCTTTTTCGCCCATTTTCTTCAGGAGATTTCCGGATTTTCGATGGTTACCGGAGTGAAGGTCGCAAATCCAGCCGTGTAGCCCTTGACGGAGCCATTCTTTCGATGCACGGCGACCGTGGCAATATCAATCAACATCGGCAGTCTTTTGTCGGTGCTGCCCAGCTCAAGCGCTCTTTTGAAAAGGCCCAGAGCCGCATTGGGCAGTTGCCATTCCACGAGGTAGTGCATCCCTGTCTTCTTCAGGACCTCCGGGTTGTCGTAGGAGTTTGCCAGATCGCAAAAGATGCTGTGTGTCGTGGCCGAGACCGGCTTGCGGAAGGCCATTTCTCCGTCCGCGATGGCTTGGGACAATTCCGTAATTCCGAAGATGATCGCATTCAGGGTTTCCACGCCTGCGGCATCCTGGTTTTCCTCGGCTTGCCGACGGAGGACAAAGAATTGCTGGGCCAGCGGCTTGCTGAATCCATAACTCGTATCCCGACGGTGCTTTTTCATGCGTTTGCGAGGGTTTTCGGTTGGTAAGTAGGTCGTGGTGGATTCCATTTTGGTATCGGGTATTAGGTTGATTTAGTTGGAAGAGGCTTTCTGACGGCGAACCTGAGAGATGGTGATCAGGATAAAGGCACCCATGATCAACCAAGTGCCGGGCTCGGGGGCCGAGACGAGGCGCTGCCTGTAGACCGGTCCGCTGCTGGGGGCCACACCGTAGTCGATCTGGGCCGTGGGAGTCATTTTGTCCTGGGCGGGAGTCTTGCCCGAAGCCTGCGTGACCGTGAGATCGCTAATCAGGAAACCCGTGGGATTCTTCTGGTACGAGTACTGGCCGTTGTTGGTCTGGTCGTTGCTATTTGCGATAATCACATCGAGTGTGGTGCCGTCTTTCGGACTGAAGGAGAACGTATCGCTGTCCCCTGGCGATCCCCATGTTTCCTGCGTGGCAAAGGGTGTGGCGACGAAGCTTTCCGCCGCCGACGTTCCGCTGATCGCCAACTCGAAGTGGTTGTCCGCATTGATGTCGCCGATGTTGATCGTGACCTCGCCGCTCTTCGGGTTAATGTACGGTGCCAGGTTCAACTGGAAGACATAGTTGCCGGGAGGGTCGATCGGCGTACCGCCATTGTTTTCATTGACCGAAGGGGCAATCCATTGGGCTCCGGTGCCCGGATTGTACCAGCCCGGACGATTACCGCCGGTGACGACATCGGCATTGTACCCGAAGGTGCGCGTCGCGCTGGGCGAGTTGATCGGGTCGCCGATCAGGCCATTTGGATTCGATACGTTACTACCGAACACATCGGCACGAGTCAGACCATATGAGTCGTAGAAGCCTGCCACGGTCCAGTTCGTATCGACTTGATAGGCGCTGGAGCCGGTTCCGACGGTTTCGATGTTGTTATTGGAGTCGACCCCCGTTGAAGTCGAAAAGAGGATTTGGGCTGGCGCTGCGGTTGCAGTCAGGCCCACAAATCCGATTACTCCACCGATGATTCTGAGTTTGAGGTTTTGCATGAAATACCTATTGCACAGGGGATGCCAACTAATTTTCACGTTTGCAAACCATTGATTGTCAGAATCTTGCATTTTCAAGCTTTTAGACGCAACGTTGTTTGCATTGCTCTTGCAATGCATCAGCATTATAAATTCATTGCGTGATCTGCCTTTTACTCCTTTCCGGCTTGGCGACGCCCAAAATTTTGGCCAAGCTCCAGTTGCCCACCCAAAACGTCACCCCGGATGCGATAGCCGAGCTGGACCCAACGACTTCCCAATGGGTTTGCCTGCTCCCGGTCGAAGCCCTCGAGGAGCCATTCTGGCCGAAGCTGCGGGTGCGTCTCGCCCAGAGCAATCGCGCCTTCATCATGTATGGATCGAACAAACATTCCGCGCCGACCGTCGAGGCGATGCGGGATGGGGCCTTCGATTTTCTCTTCCATGACGAATCCCTGACCCGCTGGCAGACAGCCATCGAGAAGGCAGCGGAATCCCAGGCGCTCTGGCTTCAGCTTTACGGCGGAAATGCCCCCAAGTCGGGACTACTCATCGGCAAGTCGGCGGCCATGACCTCCTTGACTCAGGTCATCCAACGAATCGGCCCCACGGCTGCCAGCGTCCTCATCACGGGCGAATCGGGCACGGGGAAGGAAAAAGTGGCCCGGACGCTCCACGAGGCCTCGGGGTTGACCGGACCATTTCTCGCCGTGAACTGCGCGGCCATTCCCAAGGACCTCATCGAGGCGGAGCTTTTTGGCGCGGAAAAAGGTTCCTTCACCGGTGCGGGGGCGGCACGACAGGGCCTGGTGGAACTGGCTCCACTCGGCACACTCTTTCTCGACGAAATCGGCGAACTCGACATTTCGCTGCAACCGAAATTGCTCCGCTTTCTGGAGACCCGCAAGGCCCGCCGCATCGGGGGCAAAGAAGAATACAGTGTCGACGTCCGCGTGCTGGCCGCGACCAATCGGAATCTCGAAGCGGACATCGAGCAAGGCCTGTTCCGGCTCGATCTCTACTATCGCCTTGCCGAAGTGGTGCTGAAGCTGCCGTCGTTGCGACACCATCTCGACGACGTGCCGATGCTGGCGAGTTATTTCCTGCAGGAGGCGAACGAGAAGTTCGGCAAGAACATCATGTCTCTGGAGCCGGGCCTGGTCGCGCGGCTCATGGAGTATTCGTGGCCCGGCAATGTGCGCGAGTTACGCTCGGCCATCCACCGCCTCGTCATTCTCTACAGCGGCCCCGTCCTGCGGCAGGAATGGTGGTCGCCGCCCCAGGCCCAGGCGGTTGCCCGCGAGACCGCACCCATGACCTCGTCAGTCCAACGAACAACACCGGAAACCCTGCCCACCCCGCCCCCGACTTCCTTTTCAGTCGCGCCCCTGAATCGCAAGCAGCGCTGGGAACGGGCACGGCAACTTCTCGACCAGAGCGGAAACGATCAGGCGTGGACGGCCGCTCAACTCGGCATCCATCCCACCACGCTTTTTCGCTGGCTGAAGTCCGGCAAAATTTAGCGCCTGAGGCTTCCCTCGATGCGCTCCGACTTTGCTATTTGCCCCGCAGGAACATTGCTGTTATCAAGATAAAGCCATCGCCCGCATGAGTGTCGATTCGAAGCACAAAAAACCGGCGCCGATTTTCGTCTTCGGCCATCAAAATCCCGACACCGATTCGTCCGTTGCCGCCGTCGTTGCCGCCCAAATCAAGGGCGATCTCAACCCGGCACAAACCTACCAGGCCCTGCTCCTCGGCGAACCGAATCGCCAGACCAAATGGCTGTTTGACGATGCCGGGGTCTCGCTCCCCCCGGTTCGGCAGGACCTCCGCTACACGGTCGGCGAATTGATGAATCGCTCTTCCCCTTCCGTGACGGCGCAGGCCCATCTCGGACAGGCCATGGACCTGATGCAACGCGACCAGATCAGTCTTGTGCCCGTCGTCGATGCGCAAAACAGGCTGCTCGGCATCCTCAGCGACCGACTCCCGCAAAACCAATACTTCTTCGCCTTCAACGTCGAGGATTTTCTCGGTGTCCTGCTCGACCTCGACGACCTCGTTTCGGCCCTGCCGCTCGAACCGGTCAACCGCGCGGCGCCGCGTGCGGGAGAAGCCACCGGTCGCTTTTCGTTCTTCAGTCACGATCCCGCCATGGAGCCTTCCCACCTCGGCAGTTCGGACATCGTCATCCTCGGCCCCTTTCGACCCGCGATCAGCCGACTCGCGGAGTTGGGCGTCCGCGCCATTCTCCTCGCCGAGGCCGACGATTCGTTTTGCGCCTCGCTCAAGAATTTCCCCGCCAACGTGCCGATCTACCGCTATCGCGGAAGCTTGCTCGCCATGGCCTCCCAGCTTTCCCGGGCCATTCAAGTGACGCACGTCATGGCGTCCGAACATCCGGTCGTCCATCCCGACCAACTCATCTCGGAAATCATCGATCTCGTCATCGACACGCCCTACTCGTTGCCCGTCGTCGATGCGGAGGGAAAGCTGGTCGGCGTTTTTTCGCGCGGCGAGGCACTCGAGCAAAAGTCGCGTCCGGTCATCCTCGTCGATCATGTGGAACGCTCGCAATCGATCGCCGGTTTCGATATCGCCGAAATCGTCGAAATCATCGACCACCACCGGCTCTGCGATGTCCAGACCCTCAACCCGGTCCGGATCGATTGCCGTCCGATCGGCAGCACCGCCAGCATCCTGGCCTGCCAGTTTCGCGAAGCCGGGCGTACGCCGACTCCAGTGCAAGCACGCCTCCTCCTCGGCGCACTCGTCTCGGACACCCTGCTGCTCACCTCGCCCACGACGACTCCGCTCGACCGCACCCTCGCGGACTGGCTGGCGGATCTCGCCGGAGTCGTTCTCAAAGATTGGGGCCGCGATGTCCTCGCCCAAAACGACGAACTGGCCGACGGCGATCCGGAAAAACTCGTGATGAAGGATTGCAAGGAATTCGCGCAAGGCGATTGTCGCTTCCGCGTGGCCGCCATCGAAACCACGAGCCTCGACTTGTTGACCGAATCGCGACAGGAGGAATTGCAGCAGGCGTGCGATCGCGTGCGCAGCACCACGGGCGCGGCTTTTCTTGTTCTCATGGTCACCGATGTTTTTCGCGGAGACAGTCGCCTCCTCATCTCCGATTCCAATCCGAAGCGGGCGCGACATCTCTTGCAATCCGACGACACCGCCAAAGGGAAAGACGCGCCGGGATGGGTCTCACGTAAAAAGCAGTTGCTCCCCTTTCTCCTTTTGCAACTCGGCTCGTGGCATTCTTAGGCGAGCCTCGGTCACGCTCCAGGAATCATCCTCCAAGGCGCAGGCGATACCGATAGCGATCCTGTACGTTTTGGCTATTTGCCTGGAAATTGTGTTGAGCCAGGGAATCATAACGGAGACGCCCGTCTCCGTAAAAGCGGTGGCTGGCACGCCTGTCGCCCGCCCTCCCCAAAGACACGGTTCCTTCTTTTCTCTCCGCGTCTGGAAAAAAGGCGGCGGCGGAACCTAAGTCCTGCCGCCGCGTCAAAGCGATTCGATTAAGTCTGGATGTGCCGATTAGAACTTCCAGCCAATATCGACCTGAATGCGCTGGAGCGACTTCTCTCCGACGAGGTACTGGGTCGTGCCTGCGGTGGGGGCGGCTGCCGCACCGGTGCCGCCGCCGATGGCCTGATAGAGGCCCGTCTTGTAGTCCCACGTATCGTAGTAGGTGACAGTTCCGGTCAGGAAGTCGGTGAAGTTATAGACACCGGAGAACTTCAGGCCTTCCTGATTGGCATAGGAATCGGCGAAGTCGGTGCCGTTAATGTTCTGGTCCACCGCGCCGAGACCGATCTGGCGGAATTCACCCAAGAGCGACCAGTCGCCCTTCTTCTTGTTCTGGCCGACCTGCACGCCCGCTCCCCAAGCGAGATCGTCACCCAAGGCAACATTTTGCGAGGCCGCCTGCGCTGCCGTCACCACCGCGCCCTTCGGTCCGATGGCCGTCGGTAACGAGGCGGTTGGGTCGAGATAGACATTCTGAATGCGTTTCTTCCCTTCGGTGTTCCACTCCACGTCCCAGTACGTGCGAACCGGAAGATCGCCGACCTTGAAGTCGAACTCGCCCGGGGCCGAGAGGATGGCCAAGTCGTCCGCCTCCTTGGGGCTGACAAAAACGGGATCCGAGCTGCTATTGGCCGTGCCGCCGCTGTACGTAACGACTTGGGTACCGCCCGGAGGAACGCCCGGCGTACCGCTAATGGCGTAGTTGGCCGGGACGCTGCCGTCGTAATTGACATTTCCGCCGCCAGTATAGAAGGTGAACCCGGGCGCGACCTTGAAGGTCAGGTCTTTGGTAATCTTCCATGCAACCGGCACCTGTTCGCCGATAATCTGCACGTCATTGTTATTGAACCCCTTGGGGATCGAACTTGTACTCTCGGAACTATTGACATAGAGATACTGCACGGCCGTCAATCCCACAGACAGGCTGTCGGTCGGATTGAAGTTGAAGAGTTCCGCCCCACCTTCCGGGTTCAAATCGTTGGAGTAAACCAGATCGGTCGTCGTGTACCAAGGGTTGGTGAATTTACCCGCCGTCAAGGTCAGCCAATCGACCGGCGCGTACTGGAGATAAATCTTGCCCACGTTGATGCTGGCCTTGGTGAATGTTGCGCCGAACGACTGGTTTGCCGTGTCGTCCGCCGTGGCCGATTCCAGCTCGAAGCCAGCCTTCAAGTGATTGGAATAGGCGTAATCGACACCGAAGCGGAGACGATAGCGTTCCCGGTCGTTGATGTTATTGGCCTCGTAGTGATTTTGCTGCGAGAGGCCATCGAAACGGAGCCGTCCGTCCCCGTAAAAGGTGATCTGCTTGATGTAATCGGCAACGGCCAGTTTACCCGCAGGCGTGGTGGCAAATTCCTTGGCCTCGTCGGCGCGGATGTCTTCGGCTTCCTGATCCGAGAGGACGCCTTTTTTGACGAGTGCGTCAAGCAACGCGCCGTCGGATTGCGCGCGCGCGAAGGTTAGACCCAGCGCGAGTAGACCGGCGACAGCGAGCATGCGCTTTGTAAGTGAGTTCATTCTATTTTCTCCTTTTCTGATTTTGTACTGTATTCTTGTTAAGTTGAATTAAGTTAGTGTCCGGGCCTGCTAGACGTCGATACAGTCTATCGATTCGATATACTAGGGTCTAGTACAGATTGAAACATGTGGTCAACCCCTTTTTTAGAAGGTCGGAAAGAATGTGCCCAGACCGAGCGCAGCGCGACAATCCCGAAGATAAATTTCGATTTCATTCTCCGCCTTTCGTTAGTGGCAGGTCTCCTCAGGAGGGAGACGAGATGGCCTCCTCCGCCACAGCCTCCTGCCCAAGGCTGTTCCAAAAAGTGCCTATGGGGTTTGGCAAAGGGAAGGAAAAAAATGTTACGATGTTGTGACTTTTAGGGGGTGCGGATGACAAATCCTTCGTTGGTTGGAATGCCAGCAAGGGAAAGATCCACCAGTGGCCTTTCACCCACCGCCCTGACGAACGCGGGCCTACAATTTGGATGCGGTACGGGTCTTGCCTCCCCGGTAACATTTATCGTGAGGGAATGCGGTTGCAAAAGGGTGTCGCAAAAGGGTTGATTCCGCCGGACGGACATGATTTAATTTCCCTCCCTGTCATTATTCCGAAGTAGCTCAGTGGTAGAGCGGTCGGCTGTTAACCGATTGGTCGTAGGTTCGAGCCCTACCTTCGGAGCCCTATTAAGTTGCTGATTATCAGTTGCTTGTGAGTCAAAAATTGCTCACAAAAAAGGTCTCAGAGGTAACTGACACCAAAACTGACACCAACTTGAGGAGTTTTCCACTCCTCAACTGATCTAAGTTTATCTGGTGCAGCGCTTCCTCACGGAGCCGGGCCTGGACCCAGTAGGCTTGCAACCGAGGATAAATATGCAAGACGACCGTTTCCGATTAGTCCGCCGTGGGCGGATGTACTGTGCCGTAGACAAGACCACCGGGGTTCGCGAGAGCCTCAAGACCGACGACCGCAAAGTCGCCGAAAAACTGCTCAGGGCGAAGAATGACGCGGTACAGATGCCGTTCATGAACGTGGCCATCGCCAAGGTCCATCTCGCCGCGAAAGATCCCCGTCTGGTGACGCGGACCTGGGGCGACGTGATGGACGACTATGGCACCCGGGGAAAAGAATCGACCCAGGTGCGCGTGAAGCGGGCCTTCGCCAACGCCTCGTTCCGCAAGCTGAGGAGTCTCAAGTTGGTGGAGACCTGCGATTCCCATTTCGAGGAGATCATCAAGACCAAGAAGTCCTCTTCGGTCAATTACCTGCGGCGGTTGCACAACCGTGCGCGGAAGCGCGGCTGGCTGCTCGAAGATATTCTACCTCCTTCGGATTGGCCCGCCACCACCGAAGGTTCCCAGCGGGGCATCACCTTGGAGGAACATCAGGCCATCTTAGCATCCGAGCAAAACCCGGAACGCAAACTGTACTACTCGATGGTGTGGGAAGTCGGGGGCGCGCAGTCGGATGTGGTGAATCTCTCCCGCGACAATGTCGACCAGAAGAAGAATGTACTGGTCTACCACCGCCAGAAGACCAAGGAGAAGTGCCAGCTGGCAATTGGCCAAGGCCTGGCTGAACTTCTCGCCCAGCTTCCTGCGGAAGGCTACTTCTTTCCGACCTGGAGGTTAGTGGAGCCCAAGGATCGGTCGACCGAGTTCACCCGGCGCTGCAAGGTGTCGAAAGTGACAGGAGTGACCCTCCACTGTTATCGCTACGGCTGGGCTGAACGCGCGGCCGAGGCCGGCTATCCCGAACGTTTCGCTCAGGCAGCCCTAGGCCATAAATCCAAGGCTGTTGCCCGCGCCTATTCGCGCAAGGCCGATGTGGTTTGCCCACCGCTGGAAAGCTTTAGTCCGAACGTGATCCCCTTCCGCACGGCTCAACCTAATACGACCGGAGATGCGGCGGCTTCTGCTTAAGGCAAAGAGAGGCTTAAGGACTAGAACCTAAAAGCTCCTAGAGGTAAAACGCACTTTTTCAAAAATAAGGGCCATTTAAAGGGCAGGTTTTGCCGCCGAGCATCTGGTAGCGATTAACTGCGTTTCTGCTGGGCGAAATAGTCATGCTGGTTTCCCGTCACTTGTTTCGCGGGCGAGAAGCGTGCTTGCGCACGGGAGCCAGCAAGTCCTCGAGTCGCATTTCGATTGGAGTTTCGGGAATCAGCTCACCCAAGGCATCGGTAAAACCTAAAATCCCCAAGGCGCGGGCCACATGCCGAAACTCGATGGTACCGTCACCTGACTCAATCTTGCGGTAGGTGGGGATCGTGATTCCGATTATTCTGCTCATGTGATCTTGGGATAGATTTCGGCGTAGGCGTTCCGCGCGGAGCCTTGTTCCGAGCTTTTCCAGCGCCTCCCTATCTCCTAAAATAGAAATCATAATTTCCTAAGAAGGCGATTATCGATGAGTCTAGCAAGTATAATTTGCTTATTCAAGGGGTCGGCGGAGCCTGTTCCGGAGCATTGGGAGGTAGTTCCTCAGCTTCGCAGTTATTAAGTGTGGCTTGTGCGGGATCGAGTGGAAAAATCCCATAATACGCTTCCGCCTCCTCGGCACAAACAAGTTCCCGGTAATAGCGGAAAAGCATTTCGGGACGATGACCGTGAATCAGGGCGGTAACATTCTCGTTCCGGTACTTGGCGAGATGATACGAGGCTGAGCTGTGGCGCATGCCATTCCGCTTCCAGATAAATTCAGGCTGATCGGCCTGAATGGCTTTGACGAGAATAGGCAACCTCCACTCAACGGTGGTTTCCTGGGGGCAAACCGGTCCCCGGCAATTCGCATGAGGTTTGAGCCAGGCCAGCAGGTTGTCTGAAAGCTTGTCGACGATCCGGCGCGCGCGCGTCTTGGTTTGATGGGCGCTGAGAATTATGAGCTTTCGCTCGAACTTAATGTCTTCAAAGCAAAGATTGAACAATTCGCAGGTTCGCAACCCGGCAAAAAGGCCCAGAGCCAGGAATGGCACCAGTTCCCATTCAGGATTGGCCTCAGCCTTTCGCATGATCCATTCCGCTTCCTGGGGAGTAAACACGGTTGGGGTGTCGAGGATAATGGTCGGCCTTTCGATATCCGCCACCGGGTTGCTGACGCACCACTTTTGCTTCACGCAGTAAGCGAAGAGTTGGTGCAGGTCCCGGAGCCGATTGCTCTGCGTGATCGGTTTCCAGGCATCATCGAACACCCAGTTTTCAATCATTTGCTGGCTGATCTGGTTGACGGACTTGTGCGGAAAGTCGTGGGAAAAAGCCAGGAGGTCCCGTTTCAAGCGGATTCGGTAAGATTCCTTTTTATTGCCCCGCTTTTTACGGAGAATGAAGGCCTCAACGGCATCAGGAATAGTCTTTCGTCCCCCGCCTGGCCGAGTAAAGGTCAGATAAGCCCGGGCGATTTCTTCGAAATTGACGGGAGAGATCTCAGGCCGCAACAACTCTAGGGCTCGCACGAGGCTCCCTCTTTCATTCTCGGTCATCCGCGCCCAGAGTCCCATGGTCTTC
>CAJCII010000088.1 GCA_903970335.1 Bacteroidota bacterium
GCACGATGCCGACCTGCGGGAAGCAGAGCCGCAACGCCAGGATCGTCTGCACCATGGCCCGGTCCCCGAAATCGTGGCTCGGCGCAAACTGCCCCGCCGCTGGTCGCAACCTCGGCAGTGAGACCGTGACCGACGCCTTCCAGCAATGCCGCAACAGATGGTCCACATGCGCAGCCAGGTGCAAGGCCTCCTCCTGCCACGGAGCCAGACCGAACAACGCCCCGATGCCCAGCCGCCGGAACCCCGCCGCATAGGCCCGCTCCGGGCAGTCCAGTCGCCAGTCGAAGTCCTTCTTCGGTCCGGCGGTATGGAGTTCCGCATAGGCGGTCCGGTCGTAAGTCTCCTGATAGACCACCAGTCCCTCCGCTCCGGCCTGCACCACCGGCACGTAGTCCACAGTTTCCATCGGCCCGACCTCCAGCGAAAGCGACGGGATGAACCCGCCCAGCCGTGCCACGCATTGCGCCAGGTAGTCGGACGATACCAACTTGGGGTGCTCGCCCGCGACCAACAGCACGCTGCGAAAACCCTGGGCCGCGAGATGGCGCGCCTCGGTCTCCACCTGATCGACCGTCAGCGTGACGCGCAGGATCGGGTTGTCCCGGGAGAACCCGCAGTACTTGCAGACGTTGACGCATTCGTTCGAGAGGTAGAGCGGGGCGAACAGCCGCATCGTCCGTCCGAAATTCTGTCGGGTCAGCCGCTCGGCGTCCCGGGCCATGGCTTCAAGTTCGCTCGTGCCCTTGGACTCAAGCAGCGAGGCGAAGCGACGAAGGACCCGGCTTGCGAGCAGCGCCGAACCGCGAAAAGCTTGCGAAAAAGTCATGCCCCATTATAGGCGGCAGGCCGGACTTGTCGAAGGAGTTTGGAAAGCGCGGACAACGACTACTGGGCGCCGCCACTGGACACACCGGGTATGTCCGGCATCGGCATGACCTGATAGTTCGATGGAGGCTCGAACAGCGCGGCGTCCTGCGGGCCGACCGAGTAATTTTTCCACTCGATGCTGAAGGCCCCGTCCTCGGTCGTCATTTTCACCGGGACTTTATCGGCCACATCGAGCCAAAAATAGACAACCTGCTTGGTCTTATCGGACGTGACCTTGTACTTGGTCGTGGCCACGCCATCGACGGTCTCGGGACCGACGAGCTCGAACTTGCCTTCCGGACCGAAAGAGGAGGTCATCCGCCCCTTGAATTTATCCGGGTCGTAGGGCATGGCCATGACCATTTTCTGAGCCGTCATCACCTGGTAGATTTTCTTCTCGTCCTTGCGGATGATCGTAACCATCGCCATGCCATCCATGGTCATCTCGCTGCGCAGCTTGTCGCCGCTGACAAAGGTTCTCCCCTGCAGGGTCGTACTATCTTTCGTCGTGATGACCACATCGGCGCTGTACTCCTTGTCCATGGCGAACGGCGGCGGGGTGTCCTGAGCGCACACGGACAGAGGACCCAGCAGACAACAACCGACCACGACGAGGAGCGAGAGGCGGGAGGCTTTCATGAGCCAAATGTCGCCCAACAAGCTCGAGCCGACAAGCGGCAATAGTTGCAATCGAATATCGTTTTATGCCGCGCCCGGCGTGCGCTAAGCTGGGCCAATGAGCGACGATCCCGCCCTCTCCCTGCCCCTGAGCGGCTCGGTTCCCGTGGCGCCGACTCCCTTACGCAAGTCGCCGCCCATCCCCGGCCTGCTCGAGGGCATCGACTGGTCCAACCCGGAAATCCTCAGCGTCGCGGCCACTCTCCTCTTCATGCTGCTCGGCGGCTTCGGCACCTATCTCGGACTGCCCGCCGCACTCGCCCCGTGGTTTTTCGTCGCAGCCTACCTGGCGGGCGGATGGAACGGCGCAATCCACGGCGCACGCTCCCTCATCGTCGGCACCGTCGATGTCGATCTCCTCATGATCCTCGCCGCCCTCGGCGCGGCCTACGTCAACCACGCCTTCGAGGGCGCGATGCTCCTCTTTCTCTTCTCGCTCTCGAACACGCTCCAGGACATGGCCATCGAAAAAAGCCGCTCGGCCATTACCTCCCTCATGAAATTGCGGCCCGAAACGGCCCTCTGCAAACGCGGCGCAGAAACCAGGCTCATGCGGATCGAGGAACTGCTCGTCGGCGATATCGTCGTGGTCCGGCCCGGCGAAAGCATCCCCGTCGATGGCGCGGTGACCGAGGGCACCAGCAGCGTCAACCAGTCCTCGCTCACCGGCGAATCGCTGCCCGTCGAGAAAAAGCCGGGCGACCCGCTCTTCGCCGGGACCATGAACGAGCAGGGCGGACTGGAAATGCGCGTGACCAAGCTCGCCACCGAATCGACCCTCGCCAAGCTGATCGAGCTCGTCGAAAAAGCCCAGGGGCAGAAAGCCGCCACGCAGCGCTTCCTGGAAGAGGCCGAGCAATGGTACGCGCTCGGCGTCATCCTCTTCACCGTCGCGCTCATCGTCGTCCCGATCTACGTCCTGCGCGAGCCGTTCCAGTCGAGCTTCTACCGCGCCATGACCGTCATGGTCGTCGCCTCGCCCTGCGCGCTCGTTATCAGCACCCCCGCCTCGATCCTTTCCGCCATCGCGGCGGCGGCGCGACGCGGCGTGCTCTTCAAAGGCGGCGTCTACCTCGAAAAAGCGGCCCAGATCGAAGTGGTCGCCTTCGACAAGACCGGCACGCTGACCGAGGGCCGTCCCGTCGTGACCGATCTCCAGGTCATCCTGCACCCGGACCACAGTCCGTCGGAAATCGCCTGCTCGCAGGAGGAGTTGCTCTGGCTCGCCGCCGCGGTCGAGGCCCGGAGCGAGCACCCCGTGGCGCGCGCCATCGTGGCGGAGGCCAAGCGCCGCTTCATGCCGATCGAGCGCTGCACCAAATTCCAGTCCGTCGCCGGTCATGGCGTCAGCGCGGAGGTCGTGGGTCGCCGCATCGCCGTCGGCAACCTCAAGTACTTCGACGGCTACGAATCGCCGGAGCGGACCGCGCTCGAAGAGCAGATGGACCTCCTCCACGACGCGGGCAAGACCGGGATGCTCGTCAGCGAAATTTCCGGCGATCACCAGAACGCGACCGTCCGTTATCTCGGCTTCATCGCTGTGGCCGATAAGGTCCGCGCCGAAGCCCCCGCGATCATCGCGAAGCTGCGCACGCTCGGTGTGAAAAAAATCGCCATGCTCACCGGGGACGGCAAGCGCGTCGCCGCCGCTGTGGGCAAACTCTGCGGCATCGATCAAGTCCATGCCGACCTCCTTCCGCAGGACAAGGTGCGTGTTATCAACGACCTGAAAAAAACCGGCCGCACTGCCATGGTCGGCGACGGCGTGAACGATGCCCCCGCGCTTGCCACCGCCGACGTCGGCATCGCCATGGGTGCCGCCGGGACCGATGTCGCCATGGAGACCGCCGACATCGTCCTCATGAGCGACGCGCTCGACTGCATCCCCTTCACCCTCGCCCTCAGTCGCCGCGCCCGCACCGTGGTCTACCAGAACCTCACCTTCGCGATGGGCGTCATTGTCGTGCTGATTATCTCCGCCCTCGGCTTCCATCTCTCGCTTCCCTTCGGCGTCGTCGGCCACGAAGGCAGCACCGTTCTCGTCTGCCTGAACGGTCTCCGCTTGCTGGGATTTAATACCATTTCCAAGCCGATTTTAAACTAAACGAACCGTCATCTTGAGGCTCGACCCGTTTCCGGAGAAACACCCTGTGACCGGAGTCTTCCCCACGATTGAGCCTATCATCATGTTTCGATGGAAGATGGCACAAGCCCGGCGGCGATCAAAAATGCCCTGGTGGAACTAACTCCGCGGCCGTTCCGATGGCTTTGTCTTTTGCGCCGTCATCCTCACTTTTTGCATTGACGCGCCAAAAAACATGCGATCATAATCAACGAAATTTAAGACGCATCATGGCTCAGGGCATTATCAAATGGTTCGACAATAAAAAGGGCTTCGGCTTCATCGCCCAAGATCAGGGTGGACAAGACGTCTTCGTCCACTTCTCCGTCGTTCAGGGCGAAGGCTTCAAGACCCTCGACGAAGGCGACCGCGTCGAATTCGAAGTCGCCCAGTCCGACAAAGGCCTCAAAGCCTCCAACGTCGTCAAGCTGTAGAGACTTGCCCTACCGGCAACCTCAGTTACTCGCGTACTTCACCGAGCACCCGTATGGCCGCGCCGTCGGCACCGCCACCGGCTTCCCCGCCATCGACTCATCCAGCGCCGCCGTCACATAATTCGTCGCCGTGGGAATGTCCGCCGGGTCCGCCGACGGCTTGTTATCGATTCCCCCCGCGTAAATCAGCACCCCCTTCGGGTCGATCACAAACATCTGCGGCGTATTCCGCGCCCCGTACACGTGCCCCACCGTCCCGTCCGGGTCCAGCAACGTCGCCGTCGCTGCCACCTTGTTCGCCTGCACGTAGGACACCACATCGCTCGCCGACTGGTACCCTTCCTTCCCCGGCGCGCTCGAGTTGATCCGCACCCACGCCACCCCCTTCGCCGTCTCCGCCTTCTGCAACGCCTGCATCGTCCCCGAATCGTAAAACTTGTGCACGAACGGACACTGCGGATTCGTCCACTCCAGCACCACATACTTCCCCGCAAAATCGCTCAGCGCATGCGTCTTCCCGTCCGACCCGGTCAGCGTAAAATTCGGGGCCGGTTGCCCCACCGTCGCCGGGGCCGTGTCCGCCGCTAGCGCCAGGCTGATCGCCGCCGCCCCGCAAATCGCATAAAAAAGGAATGTTCGCATAAGGATATAGACTCCACTCGGGACCGATCGTTTCATTAATTTCCTGAAATCGTACTCCACCCACTCAGTTCTCAGTTCTGCCTCCCCCCCTTCTCCTGCCTTCTTCCTGATTTCCTGCCTTCATGTTTTCCTGTTAAGAAATTTCCCCTTCCAGCACCTCCCTCCTCAATTCCGTAAATTTGGTTAATTTGGTAATTCCGTAATTCGGTCTGCCTTCCCCCAATCCTGTTCATCTTGTTAATCCTGTCTAAAACTCACAGCTTCCCCACCGCCTCCACCACCAACCCCGGCGTCAACACCTCCGGTAAAACCTCCGGCGACTCCGCCGCTTTCGGCGAGTACAGCAAATAGAGCGGCACCCCGTCCCGATTGTACTTCTGCAATTCCGCCGAAATATCCGCATTCGCGTGCGTCCAGTCCGCCCGGAACAAAACCACCCCCTTCTCCTTGAAGGCCGTCTTCACCGCGTCCGATTCCAGCGCCACCCGCTCGTTCACCTTGCAGCTCAGGCACCACGCCGCC
>CAJCII010000089.1 GCA_903970335.1 Bacteroidota bacterium
CGGTTTCGACGTTGTGGTTGAGGATGTCGGGTTGGGCGTCGAGGACGGTCTGGAGGTCCTGCCAGCGGCCCTTGAAGTCGGGGATGAGAACTTCGATGGCGGTGTGGGGGTTTTGTTCGCGGACGGCGCGGATGGTTTCGGCCCAGATGGCGGCACCGCCGTCGAGGAGTTCGTCGCGCGCGACGGAGGTGATGACGGCGTGGCGGAGGCCCATGAGGCGGATGGCCTCGGCGACGCGGCGGGGCTCGTCGCGGTCGAGTTCGGTGGGGCGTCCCGTCTGGACGGCGCAGAAGCCGCAACTGCGGGTGCAGATGTTGCCGAGGATCATGATGGTGGCGGTCTTGCGGGACCAGCATTCGCCGAGGTTGGGGCACTGGGCGCTTTCGCAGACGGTGTGGAGCTTGTGCTCGTGGACGATTTTCGTCGTTTCCTGGTAGACGGGCCCGCCCGGAATTTTAGCGCGGAGCCAGGCGGGTTTACGGGCGTTGAGCGGGAGAGGCCCGGCGGCGAGGGTTTCCATGAAGGAGGCAGGTTAGCGCGGTTTGGGGAAAGCTTCAAACTTTCTTGGGGGAAGGTTAGGGAGCATTCTTGAGCGGAATATCAGCGTTTTTGCCGTTGGGTCTGTAAATATAGGCCTTCTTGAGCAATCCGTTAATCCACTCTCCATCAGGCGCTATTTGCTTCGGCTCTACGATTAATCCAAGAGTAAATCCATTCGATAAAGTAAACCCATCACTCCAGCCAAAACTGTCTCCGATTGCCCCCATGTCTTCCTTGAGGCCATTTCGTTTCAGAAAGGCGAGCGCAGTTTCTTCCGGCATTCCATAAGTCAGTTGTGATGCCAGCTTGATGGCTGCGTCCCGACTAATTTTGTTTGGGGCAAAAGGCGTGGATGGCACAAACGTGCTGGTCATACCTGGTCCCATCCTATTTGTGAAGGGATGGTGCTGAGTCGAAGAGGCAGTAAGGGCCAAGACGGAGAAAAGAAGGAATAGGGCAGATGAATTCATGGTTGCTGCCAAATTAGCTGGCTTTATCGCGACCATCTTGTTTTCGGCGCTCTTTTAGGAGGAGAATCGCTTTCTCACTACGGGCTTCAAATTGCGCGATTTCATCTGGGGGAAAGTTCGTGTTTAAAAAAGAGCGACTTAGCGTCACACGATTCTTCCAATCAGGATTTTCAGCCCTGAACAACTCCGCGCGGATGTGGTTGTATTCCAATCCGCAATCGAAACACCAAAAGGTGGACTTGGTTTTCGGGCTGCCGACTCCAGAATAAGCAGCTTGCCCGCAAAACTCGCATTTTTTACCGATGATCGAATGGGACTGGATTTCCTCGACGGTCAACCCCTCAAAGCCGGTGGAAGGAGAGCAGTCCTGGCAAAAGTGCATTTTTTCTTTTTCCACGCCATTGAAGACGCTGGTGATGTGGATGGTTGCCTCGTTCCGATGGCATTTGGAGCAGAGTGGCATGAGGGGATTAGTATCCTTGGCGGGAGAGAGGCGCAATTGTTTCTTTGATGCTGCAAACGCGATTGGCAACGAAGACTGGATAGCAAAGTCGCTTCGTCATCCCGAACTTGTCGAGGGATCAGTTCGGTTGCAGCGTTGGTTCGAGTGAAGGATTACTTCGTCTACATTCTGTCCAACAACTCGCAAGTTTTGTATATCGGTGTGACCGGCAATTTGGATGGCCGACTGTTTGGCCACATCAGGGAACGTGATCCCTCGAGTTTTGTGGCCTGTTATAACCTGGATCGACTGGTTTATTTCGAAAGATTTCCCACTGCTCTTGAGGCGATTGCGAGAGAAAAACAATTGAAAGCCTGGAATCGGGAAAAGAAAAAGAAATTGATGCAAAGGAGCAACCCGATGTGGCGGAATTTATGGGACGATCTGAAATCGGGAACTCTGGAGATCAAGGATGAGGAAAAAGGCAGGCGGAACTGATCCCTCAACAAGCTCCTCATGACGCCTTTTGCAAGGCGTTCATTATCAACACAAAAGGCCCCAGCGCTTCGGTGTCTCGGGATGACGGTTCGTTTTTTTGGGACGGGATGGCTCGCGGCGCTCGGGGACGGTGGTCATAGACCAACGCTAGAGGAGGGTCAGGGGACGACGTCGACGGGGGTGCCGACGGAGATGTTGGAGTAGAGGAGTTCGGCGAAGGCGTGGGGCAGGCGGATGCAGCCGTGGGAGGCGGGGTAGCCGGGGAGGTAGCCGGCGTGGAGGCCGACGCCGTCGTCGCGGATGCGGAGGTAGTAGGGCATGTCGGCGGAGTCGTAGACGGCGCCGGGCGGGGGTTTTTGGCCGACTTCGGCGTTGCCGTCGATGATGTAGCCGTTGGCGTCGAGGAAGACGCCGTAGAGGTTCGACTTGTGGTCGATGTCCTTGACGAGGACGGTGTAGTGACCGGGAGGGGTGTCGTGGCCGGGTTTGCCGGTGGTGATGGGGCTGATACCGGCGACGCTGTCGCCCTGGTAGACGTAGACTTTTTGTTCGCCGAGGCGGACTTCGACGCGGGTGATGGGCTGGTTGGGGTCGGGTTTCCAGGTGTAGTCCCAGAGTTGGTAGCGGATGCGGTCGTCCTGGGTGTACTGGCGAACCATGACGCCCTTGGAGGAGAAGACTCCCTTGTGGGAGAAGCGGGAGGAGTCGTTGTTGTCCGCGCGCAGGGAGGGGGCCAAAGCCAGAAGGGCGAGGAGGGCGGCGAGGCGGAGGGGGTTCATGGGTTGGGGGCGACTTCGATCAGGGGTTAGAAATTGCCAGCAGAGGGCAGAAGAATCCAGCAGAAACGGAGCGGGGGCGGCGGAGAGAATAGTCCCAACGGGAACAAGGCGGGGAGCTTTTTGGCGCCTTTTGCCTTCGCTCTCCTCTATGGGGACCTCTTTGATTCGGGTGATTTAGGGCCTGTTAAGGCAAAAAGGACGGGATGGCGCCAGTCGCAGGAGGGTCTGGAGCAAGGCGCGAACGAGGAACCGAGCGGTGGCTACGTGACGAGTGAGCAACGCGGCTTCGAACCCTCCTGTGCCTAGCCCGAAGGGTTGCCGTTCTTTGGGCCACAGACTTCGTTGCTCGTCGGTCACGTAGCTACGGCTATGCTCCCTCCTCGCGCCTCGCCTGTGGCCCAAATCCCTGGCAACGCCACTCGCCCTTTTTACCTTAACAGGCCCTAGTGGAAGGCGTTGCGGGGAGTCGGTTGGAGGGTTGGCTTTTGAGATTTCCTGGCTTGCAGGTGGAAACAGGGTGAAGAGGAGCGAAAAGCCATCGGGATGATGGTCAGAGTCTGCCATGAGCGCCACCTGCTTTTAACGCGTTAATTCATGCTTTAACGTGAGTTAGGAACCCAGCGGTAATAACCTGGACAATCTGGCTTGCCCTTTTGGTCGGAGGCTGCGTTGCTCGTCGGTGACAGACCGCTTCGGGTATGCGCCTTCGTCGCGCCTTGGCACCGACCAAAAAGCTGCGCCACAGGAGTAGATACCGATCAAGAATCTGGTGGAAGTTTGGGTCATAATTGCGGGCATAACAATATGCCGATACCACATTCGTTCCAATGGGGTGAAGCCCCTACTGGTAGTTATGTGCGCGAGGACTAAAATCAGTATTATGAATCTACTCGTGATTTTGGTTGTGTTGATGCTCTTGTTCGGTGGCGGCGGTTTTTATCTCGGCGGCCCATTGGTCGGCGGAGGTGGGTTCGGACTTATCTTGCTGATCTGTCTGATTCTGTTTTTTACCGGGAGCCTTGGTCGTCGATAAGAGGGAACAAAATCCCGACGGGCGCGATGTGAGGCATTCACGTGCCTCTCCTTAAACGGCGTTGGACAAAGACCGGCTAAAACCACGGGAGAACCACTCATGCCTCAAGGCGATAAATCCAGCTACACGGACAAACAAATACGCCAAGCGGAACACATTGAAGCTGGCTACGAGAAAAAGGGGCTTAGCACCAAAACTGCGGAAGCACGGGCCTGGGCCACCGTCAACAAACTCAGCGGCGGCGGCAACAAAAGCGGATCCGGCAGAAAATCAACATAGTCGATGGACCGGCCTGACACCTGTATGGGGTGTTCACCCCATAGAAAGACGGTACACCATGTCTTAGGGTCTATCCCCCACCGGCAAATAAATCCTTCCGGTTCCGAAAAAAGTGTCGTCGGCGTGGTGGACATAAGACCCGCCACGCAAACAAGAAACCATCTGCAGCGAAAGCGACATGCCCGATCTCCCCTCCATTTTTCCACCGACACCGAAAGTGATCGGGATTGCCGCCGATCACGGTGGCTTCGAGTTAAAACAATATCTGGTCGATCGATTACGCGAAGACGGCTACCAACCGATCGATTTCGGCGACGGAGAGCCCAAACCGGATGACGATTATCCCGATTACATCGTGCCCCTTGCCCGTGCCGTTTCCAGCGGGGAAGTGGAACGAGGCGTGGCCATCTGCGGAAGCGGCGTTGGGGCGTCGGTCGCGGCGAATAAAATCCCGGGGGTCCGGGCCAGTCTGATTCACGAAAGCTTTTCGGCGCACCAAGGCGTCGAAGACGACAATCTGAACATGATCTGTTTCGGGGGGCTGGTCATCGGGCATGCCCTGGCCTGGGAATTAGTCCAAACCTTTCTCGCGGCGCGATTCAGCGGCGACGAGCGTCACCGTAGACGTCTGGCCAAAATCGCGGATTTGGAAAACCTTGCGCCCCCACGATTATGATTGAAACACCCCTCGCTTTTCATTCGTGGCAGGTCGATCTTCCGACAAAGATCGAAGGATTCGACCAGATGGCGGAGCTTGCCCTCGATCTGCGTTCATCGTGGAATCATGGTGGCGACAACCTTTGGCGTCAGCTTGACGCCACCCTTTGGGACCTCACGCAAAATCCGTGGGTCATATTGCAGACCGTCTCACGAGACCATTTGGAACGGAAACTGGCCAATCCAGCATTTCGGAAAGAGATCGACGAATTGCTTAAAGCCAAGCACGACGCGGAAGATACTCCCGCGTGGTTTCAGAAAAATCATCCCGATTCTCCCCTTACCTGCGTCGCCTATTTCAGCATGGAGTTCATGTTGAGCGAAGCTCTCCCGATTTACTCGGGCGGTTTGGGCAACGTGGCGGGCGATCAGCTCAAAGCGGCCGGCGATCTGGGGGTCCCCGTCGTTGGCGTGGGGTTGCTTTACCAGCAGGGTTATTTTCGCCAGGTCATTGACAAAGACGGCGCGCAACAAGCCCTCTATCCCTACAACGATCCCGGGCAGTTACCGATCAAGCCCTTGAGGCACCCGAACGGCGAGTGGCTGCGACTGGAGATCGCCCTGCCGGGCTATTCGGTTTGGCTGCGCGCCTGGGAGGTTCAGGTCGGACGCAGGAAGCTTTACCTTTTGGATAGCAACGATGCCGCGAATTATCCCGCTCATCGCGGAATCACCAGTGAGCTGTATGGCGGCGGCCCCGAACTGCGTCTCAAGCAGGAACTGTTGCTTGGCATCGGGGGATGGCGCTTGCTTCGGTCTCTCGGCCTTCAACCGGAAGTGTGCCACCTGAACGAGGGGCACGCAGCATTTGCCATCCTGGAGCGGGCTCGCAATTTCATGGAAGATTTCGATCAACCCTTTGAAGTCGCCTTGGCCGCCACCCGGGCCGGAAACCTTTTCACGACGCACACCGCCGTGGCGGCAGGCTTCGATCGCTTCGATCCGGCGCTCATCGAGCAGTATGCAGGTCTTTACGCGAAAAAGCATCTCGGGATTGCACTGCGCGATCTGATGGCACTCGGTCGGAAAAATCCGAACGACTCGACGGAGCCCTTTAACATGGCCTATCTGGCTGTCCGTGGCTGCGGTGCGGTGAATGGAGTGAGCCGCCTGCACGGTAAAGTCAGTCGCCACTTGTTCGAGCCGCTTTTTCCGCGTTGGCCTGAAGACGAGGTGCCCATCGGCCATGT
Organism: Bacteroidota bacterium; assembly: GCA_903970335.1. Lineage (GTDB taxonomy): Bacteria > Verrucomicrobiota > Verrucomicrobiia > Methylacidiphilales > UBA1321 > JABDGH01. Next base: position 5,949 of record CAJCII010000089.1, read on the forward strand.
GACCAACGGGGTCCATATGCCAACGTGGGACTCGGCAGCCGCCGACGATCTTTGGACGAAAGCTTGCGGAAAGGACCGCTGGTTGGGGACGAAAGAGAGCCTCGAACATGACATGCACGCCGTGTCCGACGCCACGCTTTGGCAGTTCCGACTGGAGGCGAGTAAGTCTTTGGTCGAATACGCCCGCGAGCGTCTGGCACGGCATGATGCGGCCACCGGAGCTTCGGCCGAAACGGTTGGGCAGGCGCGGCATCTCTTCAATCCCGGCACGCTGACTCTCGGTTTCGCGCGCCGTTTCGCAACCTATAAAAGACCCAATCTCCTCCTGGAAGACCCCGATCAGTTCCTGCGGTTACTTTCCAACCCGGAACGCCCGGTGCAGTTGATCCTTGCGGGCAAGGCGCATCCGGCGGACACGGCGGGACAAGCCCTGATTCAGAGATGGATACAATTCGTTCGCCAGCCCGCAGTCCGTCCGCACGCGATTTTTCTGAGCGATTACGACATGAACTTGACCGAGCGCCTGGTTCAGGGAGTGGACGTCTGGATCAACACCCCTCGTCGACCTTGGGAGGCTTGCGGAACGAGCGGGATGAAAGTTCTGGTCAACGGCGGCATCAATCTTTCGGAATTGGATGGCTGGTGGGCGGAAGCTTTTGTGCCGGACTTGGGTTGGGCGTTGGGCGATGGGAAGGAGCATGGGAACGATCCCGGATGGGATCGCGCCGAGGCCGAGAGGCTGTACGCTTCGCTCGAAAACGAGGTGGTCCCCGCGTTCTATGACCGCAACGATCAGGGCATTCCAACGGCCTGGGTCGCCCGAATGAGGGAAAGCATGGCGCGGCTGACACCCCGCTTCTCAGCCGAACGAACGGTGCGCGAATACACCGGGCAACACTATCTGCCGGCGGCCAACGCCTACAACTTACGAAAGGCGGATAAAGGCAAAATGGGGCGACAGATGGTCGACTGGCGGCGAAGTCTACAACAGGAATGGCAGTCCATCCATTTCGGCGAAGTTAAGTTCGAAACACGGAACGGACAGCATGTCTTCGAGGCGCAAGTTTATCTCAACGACCTCGACCCTGGGGCGGTGCGGGTTGAGCTGTTTGCCAACCGTGGCGCGGATGGCCAGACCATGCGAAGCGAGATGAAGCACATCCGCGAACTCGCTGGAGCCACCGGTCTGCATCTTTACGGCGGATCTGTTCCGGGAGATCGTCCGGCAGCCGATTATACCGCTCGTATCGTGCCTTACTTCGACGGGGTCTCCGTGCCATTGGAAGACGAACGAATCCTATGGCAGAGATGATGCCGAAGTAGATGGGTGGTCCGACACTTGTCGCGCATATTGTCGCAGGCAATCGACAGGATGGCTTAGACTTTCCCTTGCGGCAGAGCGGTTACGCCTCCCGATGGCAAAGAATCCGGTAATTCAAGACGCGCCACGCCGATCCGGTTGTCGGCCATGCCGTAATAAACGTCGAAGCGATCGGCGGTGCCAAGATCGTCGCGGCGGTCGATGCCGGTGGGGAAGACGACGTTGCCAATCGTTCCGATTCGTTCCTGCGGGAGGGTCGGGGTCAAGATCGGTTCTGCCGAACGATAGAGGACCTCGCGCGGATGCTTTTCCGACAGCACCATGACGCCAGCCGAGTAGCACAAATGGTGGGCGTCGTTGCCCGACCCCGCCATGTCGCCGACACCGTGGTAAATGATCATCCACCCGTGCCGGGTCAGAACCGGCGGAGTACCTGCGCCAATTTTCAGGCGCGCCCATGGAGCCACGGGCGCGGCGAGTCGGCGATGCGAATTGAAGAGGCCAAGCGGCTCCGGTTCGCACGCCTTCCCGGGCATCGGGCAGTAGGAAATCCAGATACTTTCATGGTCCAAGTCCACGTAACGGGGGCCTTCGTGGCAGGCGGTTTCCTCGGGTCGAGTACCGGGGAAGAGAGGCCGATGGAGGAGAGCCATCTGCATTTTTCCGCAGTGACTGGGGATCGCGACAGGGAAGAGGCTGGCGTCCTTGTTGTCCACATGGACGAAATCGATGCCGTTATAAGGCGCGAAGGTCGCAAGGCCCAGTCGCTTCCAGTGAAACAAATCTTTCGAAACGGCGAAGGCTATCCGTGGACCAAGAGAAGAAAGCGCCGCGTAAGTCATCACGTAGCACTTGAGCGGTTCCACGAACGTGATGCGCGGGTCCTCGCAGCCACCGCCGCCATGAGAAGTTCGCTCATAGTCCGCTTCAGGCTCAAGCGCGATGCCCAGACGCTCGACTCCGCAAGGATCGCCGTCTTGGTTAAATTTAACCCGGGCGATGCCGATACGGGAGTAATTGCATTTGGCGACCAGCCGCGGAAACAAGTAAAGGTGGCCGTCCGGTCCACGCGCGACTCCCGGATTCAGGACGCCCTCGACCTCCTGCGGATTGCCGGGTTCCGGCTCCATAAGCATGCCCAGCCGATGCAACCCGAAGGGAATGGTCAACTGTCCTCCAGACAAGCGACGATGGCTTCAATCACTCGCTTGGTCTCGTGAGGGTCTCTGACGCGGATGGATAAAGCGCCTGCTTCCCTGGCCGGATAGTCGTTGCCTCCCGGGAACACGGCGTCGCCGACAAAAATCATCTCCGAAATGGGAATACCGAGGACATCCCGCAGCTTGCGAATGCCATAGGCCTTGTCGATGCCGTGCTTGGTGACATCGATGGAGGTCGCGCCACCCAAGCGCACGGAAAACTCGGGGATGAGTTTGTCGAGCAGCACTTTAATCTCCTTTCGCCTGGCAAAGTCGGGGTCCCATTTTTTCTTCTCTTCGAGTGGAGCCTGCTGCCCCAGGCCGGAGAACGTAATCTGGCTACCCCGGTCTTGAATCAGATCACCCCACGTTTGAGTGGGCTTAAGTTCGGGTGTCTCGGTTGCCTGTTGCAACGAGACAAGGATTTTCTTCTTTTCCGCTGCGGTGAAATCCTCCGAATAGAGCAGATCCCATTTCGAATCGTATTGGTAGAACTTGGTGCCGCAGGTGGGTAGAAGGGACAGGTTCTGGAGGCGCTCGTCTTGAGAAAGGTGAGCCAGCACCTGTTTTTCGAATTGTAACCAGGCACCGCCGGAAATAACGGACACCTTCACGATTTTCAGGAGACGATCGAGCAGTGCGGCCATCTCCGTATCGATGGATGCCTTGCTCTCGGCCAGCGTGCCGTCCAGATCGAAGACAATGAGTTTTTTCACGCGTTCACAATCTCCGGAAGTGAAATCTCCAACAGAGTGGCCGTCCCATGAGGCGAGCAGGAACAGGCCCCGACGACAGCGGGTAAAAGCAAGACCTCACCTTTGCCGAAACGATATTGGATGCTGGCGTGCTCCAGTTGCCCCCCGCCATCGAGACACACCAGGATGCGACAGGTTCCTGCCGCACCCGTGATAAAGGGCTTCGCTCCGGTTACCCTGCATACCCCAAAGCGATCGCAATGAAGGAGGTTTTCTCGATGGACAGAGTCTTTTTCCCGCGCCTCCAGCGTAGCTGGCCGAATCGAACCTTGCGTAAAATCGATGCAGGCCATGGCTTGATCGACCTGCAAAGCCCTCGGCTGGCGGGTCGTGGGATCGAGATGGTTCCAATCGAAAAGGCGAAAAGTTACATCGCTGTTTTCCTGAACTTCGAAAACCACGACGTCCCTCAACGAATGAACGGTGCCGGCCCGAATCAACACACCTTCGCCGGGCTCGGGCGTGAAACCGGCCAAATGGTCGGCCAGCGATCCTCCGGCTATTGCCTCCCGCATGACCTCGGCGGTAGTGCCCGGTTTTAGACCCGCGTAAATTCGAGCATCTGGCCCTTGGTCCAGGACCACCCAAGCTTCGGTCTTTCCGGTCTCGCCGACGGGAATGAGTTCCGTGCGGTCATCCGAGGGATGCACCTGAACCGAGAGCCCTTTTTGCACATCGAGAAATTTCAGCAGGAGGGGAAATCGAGTGAAATGCCTGGCCAAATTACCGAGCATGGGTTCAGGCGAATGCTTAAGCAATTCGTGGATCGACCGCCCCTTGAGCGGCCCGTCGGCCACGAGGCTGGGATGGTCGTCGCGGTCGCTTAGGATCCAAGCTTCGCCGATGGGGCCATTGCCCGGCAGCGGGGCCGACAACAGGTTGGACAAACGCCTACCACCCCAGAGCCGATACTGGTAGATTGGCTCGAATCGCAGGGGATAGAGGGGTGGGTGATCCATCTTTATTCCCCTTCCATGGCCGCGGGGTAATTACCTTGGCGAGCGACCCGATTGCATTTGGCCCGATAACCGAGGGCGTTCTGGGCCAGGAGCACATTGGCCTCCCGACCTCGCCAAATCTCGAGGGCCGGTTGCTGGATGGCGCGGGCAAAGGAGAACGCGAGAGCCCACGGGAGTTGTTTGCTAAATCGAACATTCATGGCATTCAGCCGGGCCGACGCCAGTTCGCCGGATTGGCCGCCCGATAAGAACGCAATCCCCGGTACCGCAGCGGGAACGGCACGCAAAAGACACTTCACCGTCGCGTCGGCCACCTCGTCGACGGTCGCTTGCTCGGGACAAGTCAGGCCCGGAAGAACCATGTTGGGCTTCAGGATCATCCCTTCCAGCATCACCTGTTGCCCGTAAAGTTCTTCGAAGACCATGCGCAAGACTTCTTCCGTCAGGGCGAAACACCGTTCGATGGCGTGATTGCCATCCATCAGCACTTCTGGTTCGACGATGGGAACCAGCCCGGCTTCCTGACACAACGCGGCATAGCGAGCCAGCGCCTGGGCATTGGCCTCGACACAACCCCGGCTCGGTATGCCGTGACCAATGGCGATCACCGCGCGCCACTTGGCAAACCGGGCCCCCATTTGCGCGTATTCTTCCAGACGTTCGCGCAGGCCATCCAGGCCCTCGGTAATCTTTTCGCCAGGTTGACCGGCCAGATCTTTGGCTCCTTCATCGACTTTGATCCCGGGAATGAGTCCCGCATCGGCGATGATTTTAAGAAACGGAGTGCCGTCTTTCGTCTTCTGGCGGATCGTTTCGTCGTAGAGAATCACGCCGCTGATGGACTCGCCGAGACCTGGGGTGGTGACGATCAATTCTCGATAAGAGCGGCGGGCCTCCTCGGTCTGCGGGATGCCCAATGCGGCAAAGCGTTTGTTGCAGGTGGGATTGCTTTCATCCATCGCCAGCAAACCCTTGTCGTCGGCGACCAGGGCCTGGGCGGTTCCGATCAACTCGAGCGCAATCACTTGGAAGCGCCCCACTGCCAATTCCGGATCTCGGGCAAGTCCTGGCCATGCCGATCGATGTAGACTTTGTGCTCGATGAGCTTGTCCCGCATCATCTGCTTGAGATAGGCCCCTTTGGTTCCCAAGTGCGGCATCCTATCCACCACATCCTGCACCAAATGAAACCGGTCGAGTTCGTTCTGCACCCGGATGTCGAAGGCCGTCGTGATCGTGCCCTCTTCCTTGTATCCCCGGACGTGCAGGTTGCGATTGGTCCGGCGATAAGTCAGCCGGTGGACCAACCAGGGGTAGCCATGAAACCCGAAGATGATGTGCTTGTCTTTGGTGAAGAGGGAATCGTAGTCCGTCTCGCTCAAGCCGTGCGGGTGCTCGCTGGCGGACTCCAGCTTCATCAAATCGACCACATTGATTACCCGGATTTTAAGCTCGGGCAAGTGCTCGCGGAGAATGGAAGTGGCGGCCAAAATCTCCAACGTGGGAGTATCCCCGCAGCAGGCCATCACGACGTCCGGTTCGGCGTTCTGGTCGTTGCTGGCCCACTGCCAGATGCCGACACCCTCCGTGCAATGCACCACGGCTTGGTCCATCGTGAGCCATTGCGGCAAGGCGTGCTTGCCCGCCACAACCACGTTGACGTAATGCCGACTGCGTAGGCAATGATCGAAGACCGAGAGCAGACAATTCGCATCTGGGGGCAAATAAACACGAACGATGCTGGCTTTCTTATTGATGACGTGGTCGAGAAAACCAGGATCCTGGTGGGTGAACCCGTTGTGGTCCTGCTGCCAGACGTGGGAGGCGAGCAGATAGTTCAGCGACGCGATTTTCCGCCGCCAGGGCAGTTCCGAGGTCACCTTCAGCCATTTGGCGTGTTGACTGAACATCGAATCGACGATGCGAATGAAAGCCTCATAGCTGTTGAACAGGCCGTGCCGACCGGTCAGCAGATAGCCTTCCAGCCATCCCTCGCACTGGTGCTCGCTGAGCATGGAATCGAGTACGCGTCCCGAAGGTGCGAGGAATTCGTCGTTTTTGACTTCGCGGGCGTCCCACTGCCGGTCGGTGACTTCAAAGACCGCTCCCAGCAGATTGGAAAGCGTTTCGTCCGGGCCGAAGATACGGAAGTTGCGCTGATCCTGATTTAGCTCCGCCACGTCGCGAAGGAATTTTCCAAGTACGATGGTGTCCTGCCCATCAATCGCACCGGGCGATGGCACCATGACCGCGTGCCGATGAAAGTCCGGCATACGCAAGTCGCGCAGCAGCAGACCTCCGTTGGCGTGCGGATTGGCTCCCATGCGTCGGTCGCCCTTTGGGGCCAACTCGGCCAGTTCCGGCAGAAGACGGCCATTGGCATCAAATAGCTCTTCCGCCTTGTAGCTTCGCATCCAGTCTTCCAAAAGTTGAACGTGATCCGGGTGCTCGGCATCGACCAGAATCGGCACCTGATGCGCACGGAACGTACCCTCGATTTGCAGACCGTCGACGACTTTCGGTCCGGTCCAACCTTTGGGAGATCTGAGCACAATCATCGGCCAGCGTGGCCGAGAAGTGGCGTTGTGGTCCCTGGCATTTCTTTGGATTTGCTTAATGTCCTCGATCGCCTTTTCCAAGGTGCTCGCCATCAGCTCATGCATCTTTTCCGGTTCGTCACCCTCGACAAAATAAGGCGTCCAACCGCAGCCCCGGAAAAACTGCTCCAGTTCTTCGGGCTCAATCCGGGCAAGAATGGTCGGGTTGCTGATTTTATAACCGTTGAGGTGGAGAATGGGCAGTACGGCTCCGTCCGTGAGGGGATCGAGTAGTTTGTTGGACTGCCACGCGGTCGCCAGCGGACCTGTTTCCGCTTCGCCGTCGCCAACCACGCAGGCGACGATTAACCCCGGATTGTCGAACGCTGCCCCGAAGGCATGGCTGAGCGAATAGCCCAGTTCACCGCCTTCGTGAATCGATCCGGGAGTCGTTGGAGCGACATGACTGGAAATGCCGCCGGGAAATGAAAATTGCTTGAACAGCTTTTGCAGCCCGGTCTCGTCCTGGGTCACGTTGGGATAGATCTCGCTCCACGTGCCTTCGAGATAGACGTTGCCCACGATGGCCGGACCACCGTGACCGGGACCGGCCACGTAAAACATGTCGAGGTCGTACTTCTTGATGACCCGGTTCAAGTGGACGTAGATGAAGTTTTGGCCCGGCGTCGTCCCCCAGTGTCCGACGACGAGCGGCTTAACATGTGATAGCTTCAGCGGCTCCTTGAGAAGCGGATTGTCATAGAGATAAATCTGTCCGACCGACAGATAGTTGGCCGCGCGCCAGTAGGCGTTCATCTTCCGAAGAAGATCCGGTGTAAGTGTGGTTGCGTTTGCGTGCATGTTTGGTCCGTTCTCTTTTTTCAATACCCGTTGGTTGGAATCGATCCGTTTACTTGGACGCGACTTCCTGATGTCCATTGGCTGGTTCGGGAAGTCTGCTGGGCAAAGCCGGCGCCCCGCCGGCGCGTTCCTGGCCCAACCCCATGGTCAGCGCGGTCATCCCCGCGAGTCCGCCAAGCTGCATGCTTTCCACCGCCGTACTGGGAACGATGACGATGGTGGCATTCTCCTTAAGCCCCTCGTAAAGCATGTTCATGGCGCGCAAATGGAACGCGATGGGATTGTTCTCGTAGTGTTTGCCGGCTTCTTCAAACTTCTCCGCGATCTGACGTTCGGCATCGCCCAGGATCACCCGGGCCTGGCGCTCGCGTTCCGCCTGGGCCTGCATGGACATCGCATCTTCCAGGCCGGACGGAATGAGGACATCTTTGACTTCGACGGAGATGACATTGATGCCCCATGGCTCCGTTCGCTCGTCGATGATCTTTTGCAGGAGGCTGCTGATCTTGTCTCTGCCCTCGAGCATATCGGAAAGCATCGTCTTGCCGATGACATCGCGGAGCGCGGTTTGGGAGGCCCAACTGATGGCGCTCCGGTAATCGGCGACATCGAGTGCCGCTTTCTTCGGATCGACAACTTTCCAGAACAGCACGGCATCCACATCGACCGGCACCGTGTCTTTGGTGAGGGTCTTCTCCGCCTTGAAGCCGGTCGTGATGACCCGGATATCGATCCAATACGGAATTGAGTCGATCACCGGAATCATGAAAAACAACCCTGGCCCCCTGAGCGAGTGGAATTGGCCAAGGCGCAGGATGACGGCCCTGTCCCACTGATCGGCGACTCGAATGGCCGAGGAGGCGACGATGGCAACCACGAAGGCGAGAACGCCGATACCACCTGCGGCAACATTGCCCGCAGTATCGTTAACGAGAAACGCCAAGGCCCCTCCAAGGCCCACGATGATGAAAAATACCAAGATTCCGAAGGATCCGTTCTGTCTCATACTGTCACCTTTCTCTCGCTCGTTGTTGGAGCGTGTTTTGTTGACCATGAAATGGGCGGGGACGACTGGGTTAACCCGTCCGGGCGCTTACCCGGCCGATGCGCTTGGCCGGTGGCGCGTTGTGAACGTGAAAATAATCCTTATGACGGCGAGTGACTATGGGGTGAACACCCCATGGGGTATGTTGGAGCAACCCAGCTACGGAAAATGGGCTTCAGCCCAAGGTCCGGCATTTATCCTTTCGAGAAAGTCGTCGCTGAAAATGCGGGCGGGGTCACTCCGGTGGCGGCGAGGCTTTCAACCTCCGCGCTTATTCTTTTTCTCCTCGGCGCGAGCGGCTTGAAGCATTTGGTCGTGCCCGGCTTCCTGAACTCCCTCGTCGATTAGCTTTTCGCCCATGCTTTGCCCGTCGTCGTCTTCGCCGTCAATGGAAGTCACGGGGACAATGTGGCCGGTTGACCCGGGCAATGGATCCCAGCGTTCCGATTCGGGGGCAGATTCGAGCAGGGCTTCTTTCGGGTCGATGTCCGGCTTGCCCGTCAATTCCCGCTTGGCTTGTTCCCAATCGGTCGCCAACACGTCTTGGGCGGAACGTCCGTTGATCAGCGCCAGTTCGGTGGCTCGCTCTCGCACCATCTTGCGGGTCACCGTGCCGATGCCGGTGGAATTGATGATCAAAACGGCGTCCTGGGGTGGGTCGGTTTTCATAAGCGGTAATTATTTCGAGTGCGGAAACGTCTCCGATTTATGGGTTGTCTTCATTTGGCGCGTGTCGCGGTCTTCCCGTACGTCGCGGGATTGAGAAAACGTGTTGTCGCGCTTCTGCGGCTTCGGACCTGGATTGGCTTCCTTCGCCTTTCGTTCCAGTTCGTGGAGTGCCTTCTGGGAGACGGTAAGTTTGTTCATGATGGATTACGTTTGAATGGCCGATGGCTGGTTGGTTTTACTTGCCGGCGACGAGCGCCGGTTCATCGAAAGCCCACGGGGGGACGGGGTATTCCGGGGCTTTCAAGATTGCTTCCTTGGTCACACTCACGAACACCTTGGATTCCTCATAGCTGATGCGGACAATCTGTTTTGGGAAAATCACGATCTCCTTGCCCGCAAACCAGTGTCCGGTCTCGACCACAACATGACAGATGGCCCACGTTTCGTGATCGACGACGAAGTCGATGACATGACCGATGGCTCCTTCGTCGGTTTGAATATGATAGCCATTCATGGCCTGAGTGCTTCTAAGATGCGCCTCGCCACGCTTGTGCCAGGAAGCCGCTTCACTGGCCGACGCGGACGGGCGTTCCTCCGGGGGCGGCACTACAATGGGAAAGGCACCGATCCCCCACAAGCCGCCACCCTGCCAATAGTTGGCCCATCCGTAATATCGATAATAGTCGTCTTCGTATTGCCGTGAAACCGGTTTCTCCGAATCGAAATCGGGGCTGTTTTCAATCTGCTTTCGCGTCAGGTTCACTCCCCGACGTACGCCATCGAGATCGAAGTTGGTGAAAACATGGGGAGAGATCAGCACCAAACGTCCCGATAGCCAGGTGCCGGTGTCCACGACCACATACCGAACGGCCCAGTTCTGGTCGTCGAAATAGAAGTCCTTAATGTGGCCGATTTCGCCATCGGTCGCTCTAAGTTCGTCTCCATACAATTGTTTGATGCTTCGCAACATAAGATAAGCCTCGATGTAATGGGTGATTCCGCTGAAGGGAACGCTCTGCTCTCGAACGAGCCTTCCCTTCTTTCTCTCCCACAAACTACCCGAATGCTTTGACGCGGAAAATGGGGTGAACACCCCACGCGAAACGACTTGCTTCTAGCGGAGGGATGCGGTGTCAGCCCAAGCGGCCTCGTCATGCATCAGCGGCCGATCGACCGACTTTGGTCTGATGGACGCCGTTGGGCTGGGACCTTTCGTCGGCAATCTCTCCCCCATCGGTTTCCCATCGTTGAATCGCCCGCTCCTTCATTGTCCTGACATCACCCAGTGCGGGGTGTGGCAGTAATGCCAACATCTCGTGGGAAAAAGCGTTCCAAAGCGCAATGACCGGGACCCCCGGATGGTCGGGATCGTAACCGAGAACACTGAGCGACGCCGTACCCAGCACGAAGTGAGGCCCGTCGATGACAGGCAATCCAATCCACCTTGCCGCAAGGACGCACCCAAATTGGCCGTGAGAGAAGAGCGCCACTTTCCCGTCCAGCTTTTGAAGCTGCGCGATCAGCCGGTCGGCGCGGTCGGAAACTTGTCCGGGCGATTCCCCGCCGGGGCACCCATCACGGAAGATATTCCAGTCGGGATGATCCTTACGAATGTCCACCGTGCGCGCTCCTTCGTAATCGCCGTAATTCCATTCCGCGAGGTCCGGTTCGATTGCTACACTCCTGTCCAGTCCAGCCAGCGCGCAAGTCCTCCGTGCCCGCCGACTCGGGCTGCTGAACACCTGCGCGAAGGTGGTGCCCCTCAATCGTTTTCCGAGTTGTCGCGCTTCCTCTTCGCCATGTTCGGTCAACGCAATATCTGTGCGACCGGTATGCTGATGCGTTAGCGACCAGGTGGTTTCACCGTGCCGAACAAGGTAAAGATGCAGGGCCATACGGAATTATTTCTCGCCGGACCCTGCCGAGGGCGACTGGGGCTCTTGGACCCTGGGGCGCCACGACAAGTCCTCGGTGGCCAGATAAATGAACATCGATCCGAAGATCAAAATCAGCCCAAGCCAGAAACGCCAATTGTGATGCGCGAATTTCCAGTACGCACGATGCCCTTGCTTGGCCGCATCCCGATCATGATCGGGCTTGTGGTGACTGTGATTTATTTCGTTCATGGCTTATGTGGCGGTGAGAACTGATTCCCGGAAGCGATAAGAAAATGGTCTTCTGGGCGCGTTCAGCTTTCACCTTAAGCACAACACGGGACTCGATCCATGGGGTGTAGACCCCATGATCGAATGACTTGGCCGCCTTTCCGGTAGAACCTTGCGATATTGCGCAATTCCCGCCCACATCGCACCGTCAACTGATATTGTCATTTTCTTATTCCAAGCCACACTTCCTCCAAGCGTCGTCCCATGAACCTCTCCCCTCCCGCCGATCCACGCCGACTTCTCGCCCTAGCCCTCCTTTCCCTCGCCCTGGCCCTGCCTGTCTTACGTGCCGCCGATTCCCCACCGGTCGTCGATCACCCCACCGTCGGCACCCCCGTCACCCTCACCGATAACGGCCAGACCTGGACGCTCGCTAACGGCATCGTCAAGGCCGTCATCGACAAGCATGACGCCTCCATGCACTCCCTCTTCTTCAAGGGCATCGACACCATGGGCCACGACCAGGGCAAGACCGGCTATTGGGAACAAGACCCCTCCGCTGCCGAGGCGGCGGGCGGCTTGACCGACTCCGTCACCATCGATCCCTCGGGCAATGGCGGCGACCGCGCCGAAGTCTCCGTCAAGGCCGTCACCAACGGCCAGACCGAGCTTTCCCCCGGGGCGCCCGGCGGCGGCACCTATTGCGATATGGAAGTCCGCTATGCCCTCGGTCGCGGCGAGAGCGGCATCTATGTCTACGCCATTTTCTCCCACCCCGCCTCCTACCGCGCGGGTGGCGTCGGTTCGGAAAGCCGCTACCTCGTCCGCATCAACCAGACCTTCAACTGGATTTCCGTCGATGCCGACCGCAACATGCTCGAGTGCGCCCCCACGGACTGGGGCACCGGCGTCGTCGTCCACGCCAAGGAACAGCGCATCATGAGCACCGGCCCCTATAAAAATTCCGTCGAGCACAAGTACAACTACTCCGGCGTCCAATACCGCACCCCCGCCTTCGGCTGGTCCAGCACCAAGGACCACCTCGGCATCTGGTTCATCAACCCCACCATCGAATACATGAGCGGTGGCCCCTTCAAGCAGGACCTCGATTGCCACTACGGCGACAACGACAACCCCGACCCCATCATCCTCAATTACTGGGAAGGTGGCCACTACGATACCGGCGCCCGCTGCAACGTCGCCGCCGGGGAGGAGTGGACCCGCGTCGTCGGCCCGATTTTCGTTTATGTCAACTCGTTGTCCAACGCCGAGGAACCGTCCCAGTCGGACTTGGATACCTTCGCCGCGACGGCTGGCAATCCGACCGTTCCACCCGCCTGGACCGACAACGCGAACGCCCTCTTCCAGGACGCACTCGCCCAGGCCAAAAAGGAAAACGCCGCCTGGCCCTACGATTGGGTCAACGGCGTCGATTACCCCCACAAGGACCAGCGCGGAAACGTGACCGGCCAAATGGTCCTCGACGACCCGCTCGCCCCCACCCCTTCGACCAAGCTCTCCAACCTCATCGTCGGCCTCGCCCATGCGGATGAGGGCAATGTCCCGTGGATTCATAACGCCAAGTATTACCAGTTCTGGAACGACGGCACCGACGACGGCAAGTTCACGATTACCAACGTCCGCCCCGGCCGTTACACCCTCCACGCCTATGCCGACGGCGTGCTCGGCGAGTACACCCAGGCCGATATCGACGTCGAACCCGGCAAATCGCTCGACCTCGGCAATCTCGACTGGAAACCCGTCCGCTACGGTCGGCAACTCTGGGACATCGGTTACCCCGACCACACCGGCGACAAATTCTTCAAGGGCGACGGCCCCAACTACTGGCTCTGGGGCTGGAACCTCCGCTACGCCCTCCTCTTCCCGAACGACATCACCTACACCATCGGCCAAAGCGATTACCACAAGGACTGGTTCTTCGAGGAAGTCCCCCACGCCACCGACTTGTCCTTCGTCAACCCCGACGCCAAGGACCCCGCCAACCAGCGCTTCGGCTGGGTCAAGGCCGAATCGCTCACGCAATATCCGCAGACCAACACGCACGGCCCCTGGGCCATCTACGGCAAGGGCAAGGAGACTGTCTGGACCGTCAAATTCAACCTCGACAAGCCGGTCCAGGGCACGGCCTTTTTCCGCGTCGCAATCGCTGGCGTCAACGGCATCAACCAACTCGCCGTCGGCGTCAACGGCCAGAGCGTCGGCGCCATCGGCGACGGCAAGGACCCCGACAACGCCCCCCTCATCAACACCAACACCATCCGCTACAACTCCGACAAGGGCCTCTGGCAGCAACGCACCGTAAAGTTCGACGCCTCCATCCTCAAGGCGGGCGAAAACGACCTCACCCTCACCGTCCCCGCCGGCGACCTCCAAAGCGGCGTCGTCTGGGACTACCTCCGCCTCGAACTCAAAGACAATTGACCGCCGACGGTGTCTCCCTCCGTTGGTAGCCGTCGATCTCCGAGCGACGTAATCTCTTAATGTAGCGGCGGTCTGTGACCGTCGCATTAATCTGCCTTCCTCGGTTGGCAGTCGTCGATTTCCGAACGACAAAATCCTTTTTTCCGCTCGTTACCAAGTTGTACTTGGAAACGTCCCTTGTCCCCGAAGCTTTGCTTCTCGCTCCCAAACGTACTGCCCTCCGCAGGAGTTTGGGAACACCCGTGTCTGCGCAATTCCATTGCCCGTGCTGCGCAGATGCCTGGAGGGCGAGGCGCCTACCGAACCGTGCTCCCTCCATCGGTAGCCGTCGGCCTACCTACACACTCTAGAACGCTGCGACTATCCGCCGGAAGCGCCTCTCAATCAAGCTGAACTCGCGAATATCTGGTTTAACTCTCGATTGCTCAGTGGATCGCATTTTTGGTCGCACTGGTCGCAAACTTGGTCGCATGTTCACGAGGGCAATTCACTGCAAATTGATTTAAATGACAAGGATCCCAGGGGGTGAGCATCAAGAGTTCGAGAGCGAGAAATCCGAATAAAGTCTCGCCGCCGTCCCCACGGGCCGAGTTAAATAGAACGTCGCCCAACTCGGCACAAAATTTGAGAACATGAAGGACACATTTCTTTTAGGCACCATTTTTCTTCTGCTGACCGCAACAAGCGCGCCTCTTTTTGCAGCTGATAAGCAAGAGGACGTAAGGATGGCTTTGCAGGTCGTGCAGAAGATTTACGCATACGGCTCTAGTCATAAGTGGGCTCAAAGCTCTATGTCGGACACAGCCATCACTCCCCTCGTCGATGTCCTCTCAAGGCCTCGCGAACTAGAAAAGTGCGCAATTCTTTGCATGAACATTGCGTTTCCAGGTGATGCTGACGAAGTCGGTTTCGATAATTACTTTTATTCCGGTTATCACGCCTGCGTAAATAAGTTAAGTAACGTAAAAGGTACAGAAGCCACTGCTGCTTTGAAAGAAATCGAATGGTCAATTCATGCAGACGGTGGAGAACGAGAATTCTTAGATGATGCAATAGCGTACCAAACAAAGCTCAGATAGCTATGAAAGTCGAAACGGAGAGAGCCTATCATAGCATTGGGAAACATGTTTAGGATCAGTGTAATAAAAGCAGGACACGCCACCTCCAAGGTTTTGGATGCACGTTGCGCACGGTAGGTGCGTCACGCGTCATCAGCGTCTTCTTCATACAATGCATACCGCGCATGACCGTCGCCACCTGCCGCTTTCCGTCAACGCTGTCGCCGCGCGTCACCGCTGTCGGCACCTGTCGACGCTATCGTCTTCCGTCATCACGACTACGCGGTAATCGGCCATGACGGCAGCGCCTCGCTTCCAAACCGCCCCCGGCGGGGGCCTCTATGGGGCGTTTTGGCTTCGAAGCGCTGGGTATTCTGCGGCGTGGTTTCTAGACTGCGTTTGTGAACTGCACCACGTTTTCGCGCTTTTGCGCTTCGTAGAATTCCAGCGGCAACGTCGCGACCGTGGCACCGCCCGCATAGGCCGCGTGGATCGCATGCGACTCATGCCCAAGATGGTTCATGGCCTCGCGCCTCGACTTTCTGCCGCAAGAGTCTCGTTTCGTGGAGCAGTTGCTTGAGTTCGGTTTCCTCGATTTTTTTCAGCGGCTCCAGAAACACGGTTGCGAGATCGTCGCGGTCTCGAGATTCAACTCCGCGATCGCCGCAAACACCGTGATCAGGATAACGGAAACCACTCCCGTCCGCGCCCGGTGTCGATAGAAATCCCGGTCGTCTCCGGCGAAAGCCGCACCAGGGTCTGGATCGCAAAAACAATCAGGACGTAAACCGTGATTCTGGATGACCCTCGCCGTAAAATCGGCCCGGAATCGCTGTTGACGAAAGCCGGAGTTTCCCGTTTGCTTTCGGGTCAACCCCGGAGGCCCATGTCCTATTCGGAAATACCGCCCACCGACGACCTCAACGGAACCCGCGCCGTTTCTCCTCTGGAGGATAACCGCACCTTGCAGGAGATTCTCGAGGCCAATCGCGCCTATGCCGAAAGCTTTGGCGACAAGGCCCGGTTGACCGGCGCGCCCCGCCGACGGATGGCCATCCTCACCTGCATGGATGCGCGGATGGACCCGGCCCGCTTTAGCGGCCTGAGCGAAGGCGACGCCCACGTCATCCGCAACGCGGGCGGACGCGCCAGCGACGACGCGATCCGGTCGCTGGTGGTCTCCTGCAAGCTCATGGGCACGACCGATTGGTTCGTCATCCACCACAGCGGCTGCGGCATGCAGTCCTACACCGACGAGGACATCCGCCACCTGCTCGGTCTCGACGACGACCACGACCATGCCGAGGGGACCAAGTGGCACCACGTCAAGAAGAGCTCCCACACCGCGTCCGACATCCACTGGCTGACCTTCACCGATCTGGCCCAGAGCATCGTCGAGGATGTGGAGCGCATCCGGCAGCACCCGCTGGTGCCCCCGACCGTGGCCATCTACGGCTACATCTACCACATCCACCACGGGACGCTGGAACCGGTGGCCGAGGCGAACCGGATCGGCGCTCCCCGGACGCCGTCGCCAGCCTAAAATGGCCAGTCTGGCCTATAAAAATAGGTCAGACTGGGCATTTTGGGCAGAAAGGGCAGATGAGCGATTCAGGCGGCGCGCTTCGAGGAGGGGGCGGAGCGGGGAGGGGACTTGGCGGGCTTAGCCGGTTGGGCCTTGGGATGGGGGGAGGCGTGGCTTTTGACGAAGCCGGTTTCCTGGAGGACGTGCTCGATGCCTTCGCGGAGGAGCGCCCGCTTTTTGTCGGAGAAGAGCATTTTCGCCCAGAAGGGGCCGGACCCGAAGACGGTGACGCGATGGGGCGCGAACCAGATTTCCCACTTCACGGGAAAGGTGGTGAGGTGGAGGAGGTGGTCGTTCTCTTCGTCCCAGTGGAACGAAGTAGCCCATTTCGACTTGGGCGCATTTTTGGTGAGAAAGCGGTCGAGGGCCTTGCGCCGGGCCGGGGTGAGCGGGTGCTCGAGATTGAATTCGTAGATTTTTTCTTTCATCGACGGTAGGTCAACCCGCGTGACGGGGAGGGCCGGAAGTGCGGGGAACGATCAGGCACTAGTGGCCAAAGGTGCCGGTGGCGAGAGGCGTTTCCACCTCATGGACGACAGCCGGCTTGCGGCGTGAGGCCTTGCGTTTGGGCGCGGGGCGGACGCTGGTGAAAGGGGTAGGGCTGCCATTGCGGCGGGAGGCGGTTGGCGTGCCGGAGGCGACCTTCGCCTTGGCGCGGCGGGCGCGGGGACGAGGGACTTCGGCGGCTTCCGCAGCCATGGCTTCGGCGGAGAATTCTTCCATGCCGGTGGCGGAAAGGAAGTCGCCCAGGTCGGCCATTTGGAGGCCGAGCTTTTCCAGGAGCGGCCCGATTTTCTTGCGCAGTTTGGGCCAGTTGGCGCCAACGGCAACGCCAGCCCCAAAAGCGATTAATCCGGTAAGAACAACGTCGCGTCTCGGCATACGGGTAGAATTGGGCGTTCCTCCGGGGCATGGCAATACTAATCGCGAGGAAATCGGCAACTTTTCCACGACAAAGCATCGACCGGACTTGACAGAAGCGTGGCTGAATCCAGCTTCGTTAGTAACCTATGACCGCGACCGCACTGCCGGATAATATTCTCCTTTTGCCCAAGGTAGCCACGCGCACGCGCAAAAAGGCCCCGGTCAAGAAAGTCGCGGCGGCGCGGGCCAAGGCCAAGCCAGCGGCCAAGACCGAGACGCGCCCGGTGCGGACGTCGAAGATCCTGCGCGAGCTGCTGGAGAAGAACCCGGACAAGAGCTTTACGGTGCAGAAGATCGTCGATTCCCTCGGGGGGTCATCGTCGTTCGGGACGTCGCTGCTGGCGTTTTCGATTCCCGAGGTGCTGCCGATTCCGATTCCGGGTCTTTTTACCATTGTGGTGACTCCGACGGGCATCATTTCGGCGCAAATGATCGCGGGGAACAAGCAGCTCAAGCTGCCGAAGTTCCTGCTGAAGCGGTCGATTCCGCGCAAGGTACTGGCGACGGCGATCCATTCGATTCTGCCGTTTTTGGAGAAGACGGAGAAATATGTGAAACCGCGCTGGCGTTGGGCGGTGCATCCGGCTGCGCAACGCTTCATCGGCACTTTCGTTTTTCTGCTGGCGCTGGCCATCGCTTTGCCGGTGCCCGGCACGAACATGCCGCTGGCGATCGCGATTTTTATCATTGCGCTGGGGCTGATCGAGAAGGACGGGATGTTGATTACGCTGGGGATTTTAATCGGGCTGGCCTCGCTGGCGCTGATGGGCGGGATTATCTGGGGCGGGTTGGCGTTGTTGGGGGTGGTTTAGGGTGTCAGCGAGAAGGCGGTGTCGGACTGATGGGTATGGAAACTGTGCCGATCCAAGCTCAAACGTCAATTAAATCCATATGCTGCTAAAGACCTTTCATATCCTTTTTTCTATCTTCTTGGTCTTGGCAGCGTTGTTTTTGGTGTACTTTTGGCCCTCTCTTCCGTTCCAATACTACACTACTGAAGCTTGGGCGGCGGTGGCTGCGTTTGGTTCTATAGCAGTAGCGATATTTTCCCTATATACCTCGTTCTGTCAAATATCAGCTGTAAATCGTGCGGCGAAGCTGAGTGTACAACCTAACCTTTTTTTTGTCTTCGCAGATGGAGTTAAACATCCAGTAGGACTATATCTTAAGAATGAAGGGCTAGGGCCGGGGCGGATTATCGAATGGACATTTTCAATTAATAACAAAGACATTCCTGAAAAGAACAAAGTAGGTTTCGATTGCATTATCCAAGAATATAAGTTGGAGACATATGCCCACAGGTATCCGATGCAACCCAAATCCGCTTTGGCTGCAGGTAAACAAGAGGGTATCATTTTCATCCCAGAGGAGTTCGGTCAATATTTTATACATGACACTGGGTACAATGCCAACGGCATGATGCGGAAGTTAGCTGATGAGGTGAATATTAAGCTAAAGTACGAATCGGCTTACGGTGACGAATTGCATACAGAGTCGCGAAACGCTTCCTAAGTGATTACGACTTTAACCTTTGCCGCCTCGTGGTTCGATGTGCTCATGTGGTCTATCAAATATGAAACTGATGGTCAATAATTATTTAGACATGCTATCATGTTTGATGGTATTCTTCATCACATGTGTGATTCCGGTGTCGTTCGCTGTTCTTTCAATGCGCTATACGATATATCGAAAAGTCATATGCGCAGCACTTAGCATTATAATAGTAACTATGGGATTGGCTGCCTGGTCATACTTTATTGACGGCCCACTTAATCAACCAGCAGAATCCACCGCTTATGTGCCGCCTGATGAGATAATGAGTGACACAGCTAACAATGCTGTTGGGATGCTTTTATCGCTTCCCATAGCTATCCTTGCTACGACTTTATCATTTGTCTTCGTTCTATTGGTAATTAAAATATATATGTATTTTAGGAAACAACGGACAACGAGTTAAAAGTGAACTCCACACTCCAACCATAGCACTCGAGTTGCCAATAATGAGATAAACGCTGAAACAGCTTCTCGGCTATGAACGCAACCTATGGAAGCAAAGATCGCCTACTTAAACTCAACAGCCAAACGGCATGCCCACCTCGTACCGCTGTCCCGGTTAACCGGGGATGTCGTGGAAGTTTTTTTCACTCTCAACATCCGGATCGCCTTCGGTCATGAGGGGGTCAGTCCTCACTATTGACACCAACAAACGGCATGATAATCAGTGTAGTAAGTGAGGACTGACCCCTTCACTAACAGCAATCTCCAACTCCGAACAGCGGCCAACAACAGAGAGAAATCCGATAAATAATCCGTAATGAACTCATTCGATATGCCTAACGAAACGATGGTTGTTACCTCTTCCTTTGTTACTGACCAGGGGATGCCAATTCTTTACGTTAGTCACGAAGACGACGAAGAGGGTGGGAGCTTGTGGCAATTTCATTGTGGCAATAACGATTACTCAATGGAGAAGATGCAACTGGTGCGTTTAGGAACCATCTTAAAGCTAGACGCTAGCATCAATGACACCGCGAAAATGAAAAAGGGGATGTGCGCTAAGAGAGCGGGATCAAATGCTCCCTGGACTTTCCAACAACTGTAAACGGGGTTATAGCACAAAGTGGGGGGCAGTGCTCTGTGAAAATCCCCACGGCCCTGAATCGCATTTGGGCTACGCCTGTCACATGGGGGTCGCATGGCCGGGGCGCTTTAGGCGCCGCGGCAGCGGCGCATCATCAGCGGACGGCAACAGCCCCGTCCTCGATGGAAAGGTGATAGGTGTTCCGAACTTTTTTGTCATCGTAGCGTAATACGCAATTGGCATCGTAGCGTTTTGGGGATTTGACCGGACTGCGGTCGTGTTTTGTGACCGGAATGGTCGTATGCGATAAAGACCGGAGCCGTGTGGCAGGTCAAAAAGTCGATTTTTCGTCTTTTGAGAGTTGCCCGGTTTGGCGTCGTAGGATGGAGGCGTTAAAGGATTGGTGGAGAACGGGGAGATTGGATTTTCTTACGATGGCAGCGTGGTGGGGAGGAAATCGGCATCGCTGCGCCAGTGGGGTTGGAGCAGGACGCGGTTGACCTGTTTGAGATCGACGCATTTGGTCTGATCGCGGACGGCCTCCAGTAAAAAAATGGGACAGGCACGGACGGTCTTGAGTTTCGACTTGGTTTTGCCATCCTTGACCGTGTGCCATGGCATCTTTTTCCTTGTCCCCTTTTTCCTGCGCGCCAAGCTTGAGTGGAGGTTGCCAAAAACCGGCCCTCAGCATAAGGTATCTCTATCGTGAGCGTGTTGGAATCGATCGTCAGAGATCTCGAAACTCTCCCAGCGCCAAGGCTGGTGGAGGTGGCCCACTATGTCAGCGGCCTCAACCCCAAACGCCGGGAAGAGCGCCTGGCGGCGCTCCGGGCCACCGCCGGATGCATGAGCGGAGAAGAGGGAGCGACTTTTGAGCGGCTCGTGCGTGAGGAAGCCGACCGGGTGACCGTCGATGACGGCAAATAGCGTCCTGCTCGACACGAGCGTGGTCGTCCGCCATTTTCGCGAGGCCAACGCCCTGGCAGAAAGACTCGCCGCCTACGAGGAGCTTTAGCTGCCGGGTCCCGCCCTCGCCGAACTTTACTACGGAGCGTTCAAGTCCAACCGGTCTCAGCAGCACCTCGAGCAAATCGACTTTTTCCTTGCCGCCGCCGATGTCCTCACACCCGATCAAGGCACCTCCGTTCATTATGGAAAAATCGCTGCCCAACGGTCCCGCAAGGGAACTCCCATCCCGCAAAACGACATCTGGATAGCAGCTCTTTCGATTCAGTGCGACCTGCCACTGGCCACTACCGACCGCCATTTCCAGCAGATCGAGGGACTGAATCTTCTGCTCTGGTAGAATCGCTTCATTCCGTGGAAGAGCTTTGGGAAAGACTCGACTGATGAAAATGGGGCCTGGCACGCGGTGGCCTTGAATTTCGACTCGGCTTTGCCATCCTTGGCCGTGTGCCTGTCCCGTGCCTGCCCCTTTTTTCCCAAGATGACGGATTGTTTAGTGCGCCCCTTCGGGGCTTGGGGTTGGTGTGGCGTTTTCCTGGGGCCGTTGCCCAGGGCTGGGGGTAGGTTGCCCCGTTGGGGCTGGGGAGGCAGAGAAAAGGTGAGGGGCACGCGGGCGGTTTTGAATTGGGATGATGAGTTGCCATTGCCGGCTTCGTGGGCCGATTATTCCGACTTTTTTGGGAGGGGATGGCTCGCTGCGCTCGGGGGTGGCTCGGCAGGCGCCTTGCCGTCCAGTAGAGCAGTGGAGCAGGCCCTAGGCTTTTTCCAGGATAAAGTGGAGGTGTCCGATCGTCAGCTTGTCGCCCACGCTGACGTAGCCTTCCTTGAGCGGGATGCCGTTGACTCGGGTGCCGTTGGTCGTGTCGAGGTCTTTCACATGCAGCCCGCGGTCGGTCAGTTGCAGGAGACAATGCTGGCGCGAGATGGAGGTGTGGGAAATGGTGAGATCGCAAGCTTGATTGCGGCCGACCAGGCTGCTGACGCGACTTATTTTCATCCGGGTGCCCGGATTGTCGACCGAAGCAAGCGCCAGCTTATGCTTCGTGAGGAGCGCTTCTTCCTGCGTCGCGCGGACTTCTGCCGTGAGGGCGAAGGGTTTCGTGGCCGTGAGGCTGCTGTCCAAATCCGCCGCTCTCGGGCGCGTGGAAGTTACCTGGACCAGCGGACCGGTCGATTGGCCTTTGGCTGGAATCATGATCACGGGAGTGCTGGGAGGTGTGGGAGGAGCGCCGCCCGCCACGGCCGCCACTTTTTCGCACCGGGCGCTGGCCTGCCAGTGGGCGAGGAACTCGGGAACGACGATTTTCAGCGGCTTGAGAGAGCCCTGGGTTGGGGCGGCATTCGGTTGCCAGAGATAATGCACGGTGTTCCACTCCAGGACCTGTTTGAGCACCTGTTCGCCGTCGGTCGGGCCTTGACTGGCGGCGACGATGAATCCGTCTTTGAAAAAGACGTTGGCCGATTCGTTGGCGGTGTAGATGTGAAAACATCCTGTCATTCGCCTGCGTGCGAAGCGCTCGAAAATTTCGTCCACGCCAAACAAGTGAAAAATCGTGGAGTCCATGACGTCGAAGATAAGCGATTACGAAAAGAAATCGACGAGATAAGTCATTGACTTGCCATTATATAGGACGAATATTTGCTCAAGAAGATCAAAAGAATTCAAGGGATGAAGAAAAATGCGGCAAATTTTAACAAAAATTCTTTTGACATCGGGGGATGATTGCCCCATGCTCAAGCAAGATCGAGGCCACTCTTGAATTTAGGGCGTAAGTTTTAAATTCGAGCGTGGACTTTTTGCCTTTATCGCAGGGACAGGAGCAGGATAAGGGCCGGGAACAGTCGGCTTCACGGCCACTTGCTCGGTGATTCGTCAAGTGCCCATGTAGCTCAGTCGGTAGAGCACATCCTTGGTAAGGATGAGGTCACCGGTTCAAACCCGGTCATGGGCTTGCCCCTCACCGGTGGAAGGCAAAAAGCGAGCTCGCCAGGAGAAAGAACGAATTTAACCACGACGGGTCGATGAAGCCGGGCGAAAGCCGGGTGAAAAAGGCCGAACCAAGATACGAAACTCAGGAGTAACGACACATGGCTAAGGAAGCATTCAAACGCGACAAACCGCACGTCAACATCGGCACCATCGGGCACGTTGACCATGGCAAGACCACTCTTACGGCTGCCATCACCAACATTCTGGCCAAAAAGGGCCTCGCAACCGCCAAGGGCTACGCGGAAATCGACAACTCCCCCGAGGAAAAAGAGCGCGGCATCACGATCAACACGACCCATATCGAGTACCAGACCGATAAGCGTCACTACGCACACGTCGACTGTCCCGGTCACGCCGATTATATCAAGAACATGATCACCGGCGCGGCCCAGATGGACGGAGCGATCCTCGTGGTCAGCGCGGCGGACGGCCCGATGCCGCAGACCCGCGAGCACATTCTGCTGGCCCGTCAGGTCGGCGTTCCGGCCCTCGTGGTCTTCCTGAACAAGGTCGATATGGTCGACGACAAGGAACTCCTCGACCTCGTCGAGCTCGAAGTTCGCGAACTCCTCACCCAGTACGAATTCCCGGGCGATAAAATCCCCATCGTCAAGGGATCGGCCCTCAAGGCGCTCGAAGGCGACGCCGCCTACGAGAAGGAAATCCTCAACCTCATGGATGCGGTGGATGCCTACATCCCCGTTCCGGATCGTCCGAAGGATCTTCCCTTCCTCATGCCGGTCGAAGACGTGTTCAACATTGAAGGTCGCGGCACCGTCGCCACCGGTCGCGTCGAGCGCGGCATCCTCAAGAAGATGGAAGAAGTCGAGATCGTCGGCCTCAAGCCCACGACCAAGACCACCGTCACCGACATCGAAATGTTCCGCAAGCTCCTCGACACCGCCGAAGCTGGCGAGAACGTCGGCGTGCTCCTGCGCGGCATCAAGAAGGAAGACGTCGAGCGCGGTCAGGTTCTTTCCAAGCCCGGCACGATCAAGCCCCACACGAAGTTCAAGGGCCAGATTTACGTGTTGAGCAAGGAAGAAGGCGGACGCCACACGCCGTTCTTCAACGGTTATCGGCCCCAGTTCTTTTTCCGCACCACGGACGTGACCGGAAATGTGAAGCTGAAGGAAGGCGTCGAAATGGTCATGCCCGGAGACAATGTCGAAATCGAAGTCGAATTGATCCAGCCGATCGCCATGGAGAAGCAGATTCGCTTCGCCATCCGCGAAGGTGGCAAGACGGTCGGCGCGGGCCGCGTCACAGAAATCATCGCATAATCTACAGAAAGAATTGCGCCAAACCGTCGGATCTCGGAGGGCCAGGACGGCCTCCGGAGGCCCGGCGGTTTCGGCGTCAAAAAACACGGAACAAAATTTTATCCAGCCAGTTAGGGCAGTAGCTCAATTGGTAGAGTAGCGGTCTCCAAAACCGTCGGTTGGGGGTTCGAGTCCCTCCTGCCCTGGACCAAGTCGAATTCACCCGCACAAACATGAGCACCGGAACCATTTTCCTCTTCATCGGACTCGCCGCCCTCGCGGCCCTGTTCTTCCGTTATCGGACTCCGATCGTCAAGTTCGTCGGGGAGGTCAAGGTCGAGCTCGACAAGTGCAGCTGGCCCTGGGACCCGAACCAGACCGGATTCAAGAAATACAAGGAACTCATCGAATCGACCGTTGTGGTCGTCATTTCCGTGGTTCTTCTCGCCGGTTACGTTACCTCTTGGGATTTCCTCCTGGCCCACGTGGTCGGTTTCCTGACTGGCACCGCGATTGCAAAATGATTATGTCCGAAATCAACTCCGAGACCGAGACTCCGCAATCCCCCGAATTGCCGCCCCAGTGGTATGCCCTGCACGTTCTTTCCGGCCAGGAAAAGAAAGTGAAGGAAAGCCTCGAACGTCGCGCCAAGACCGAGGAAATGGGCGATCTCATCCGGGAAGTCGTCATCCCCACCGAACGTGTCTCCGAAGTGAAGCGCGGCAAGAAAATCGAATCGGAACGGAAGCTCCATCCGGGTTACGTCTACATCAACATGTACCTGCGCGACGAGGAAAAGAAACTCGTCGATCGCACCTGGTACTTCGTCCGCGAAACCAACGGTGTCATCGGCTTCGCCGACGGCGACAATCCCCAGCCCATCCGCCTGAGCGAAGTCGAAACCATGCTCGGCCAGATGCGCGAGCGCGAGGAAAAGGTGCTGCCCAAGATCGCCTTCTCCATCGGCGACAAGGTCAAGGTCGGCGATGGCCCCTTCCAGAATCAGGAAGGTCTCATCGAAGGCGTCGATATGGATCGTGGCAAGCTCAAAGTCTCCGTCAACATGTTCGGACGCTCCACCAGCCTCGAACTCGAATACTGGCAGGTCGATAAAACCTAAGAGAAAACATTATGGCAAAAGAAGTCACAGGCATCATCCGTTTGCAGATTCCCGCCGGTCAGGCGAATCCCGCTCCCCCCGTCGGCCCCGCCCTCGGTCAGCAGGGCGTCAACATCATGGCCTTCTGCAAGGAGTTCAACGCCGCCACGCAAAAGGACGCGGGCAACATCCTGCCCGTCGTCATCACCGTCTACAAGGACAAGACCTTCACCTTCATCACCAAGTCGCCCCCGGCGGCGGTGCTGCTTAAGAAGGCGGCCAATATCGCCAGCGGCTCCAAGGAACCAAACCGTACTAAAGTCGGCAAGGTCACCAAGAAGCAGGTGATGGACATCGTCAAAATCAAACGCAAGGACCTCAACGCCAAGAGCGACGAGGCGGCGTTCCGCGTCATCGCGGGAACCGCTCGTCAGGCCGGCATCGAGATTGTCGATTAATCCAAACTTAATTTAGAAAAATCCTGTTAATTCCGTAAACATCAGTCCGACATAACCCGGTGGGAGGACGTCAGCCCGTTAGGACCACAAGAAAACAAAACCATGGCACAGAAACGCAGCAAACGATACGAAGCCGCCGCCAAGTTGGTGGACAAGACCAAGGTCTACTCCTGGTCCGAAGCGGTTAAAATCCTCAAGCAGGTCCCGCCGACCAAGGCCGACCAGACGATCGATCTCGCTTTCAAATTGGGCGTCGATCCGAAGCAGAGCGACCAGATGGTGCGCGGCACCGTCGCCCTCCCGGCCGGTTCGGGCAAGAATGTGCGTGTTTTGGTCTTTGCCAAAGGCGCCGCCGCCGAAGCCGCCAAGGCCGCCGGTGCGGAATTCGTCGGATTCGAGGACCTGATCAAGAAAGTCACCGAAGGTTTCCAGGATTTCGACGTCGCCGTCGCCACGCCCGAAGCCATGGGCGAAGTCCGCAAACTGGGCCGTGTCCTCGGGCCACGCGGTCTCATGCCGAATCCCAAGACCGGTACCGTCACCGACGATGTCGCCAAGGCGATCAAGGAATGCAAGGCGGGTCGCGTCGAGTTCAAGCTCGACAAGGCCGCCAACCTCCATGTTCCCTGCGGAAAGTTCTCCTTCCCCGCGGAAGCGATCGAGGCCAACGGTCGCGCCGTCATCGAGGCCATCGTCCGCAGCCGTCCTCCGGCGGCCAAGGGCCGGTTCATCGAGACCGTGACGCTTTCGTCCACGTTCTCCCCCGGTATCCGCATCGACATCGGACCGTTCCTTACCTCGTAACCTTTCAACGTACCCGCTCCCATGAGACCCGAAAAAAATTTAATCATCAACGAGATCAAGGCCCGCGTCGATCGCACGCCCTACGTTCTCCTCACGGACTACACCGGTATGCAGGTCCCGCAGTTCAACGAGCTGCGCAACCGCCTCGTCGCCGCCCGTGCGGAATTCCGCGTCGTCAAGAACACGCTCTTGCGTCGTGCCCTGCAGGGCTCGCAACTCCCCGACCTCGAGATCTACCTCCACGGACAATCGGCTGTGGTCATCGGCGACAGCGATGTCAGCGCCGCCGCCAAGATCATCAAGAACTTCACCGCCGAATTCCAGAAGCCGAAGCTCAAAGTCGGCATTCTCGACAAGACGGTCCTCGATGTTCCGCAGATCCTGGCCTTGGCCGACCTCCCCTCGAAGGAAGTCCTTCAGGCCAAGTTGCTTGGCTTGCTCCAGGCTCCTGCCTCCACGTTGCTGCGTCTGCTCAATACGCCAGCCTCGCAGATTGCACAGGTGCTCAAGGCGCACAGCGAAAAAGGAGCGACACCGGAGACATAAAACGATTTGATCCGGTGCCAAACGCCGGGTCGGTAAGGGCAAATAAAAACAAAAACGATAGCCCATCTAGCTCCAAAGCCCTTTGGAGTTAATTGTCCGGCGGGTGCCGGACACTAGGTGGACTCAGTGAAGAAAGAGACTATATTATGGCAAACTTGGATACACTAGTAAGCGACATCAGCGGCTTGACCCTGCTGGAAACCTCGGAACTCGTCAAACTGCTTGAAGCCAAACTCGGCGTCTCGGCGGCGGCTCCCGTCGCGGTTGCGGCGGCCCCGGCGGCGGGTGGCGGTGCGGCGGCTCCGGCGGCGGCAGAAGCGAAGACCGCTTTCGACGTCGTCCTCAAGGAAATCGGCGCGAACAAGATCGGTGTCATCAAGGAAGTCCGTGCGGCGGTTCCCGGCCTCGGGTTGGCGGAAGCCAAGGCCCTGGTCGAAAGCGCTCCCAAGACGATCCGCGAAGGCGCGACGAAGGAAGAAGCCGAAGAGATCAAGAAGAAGCTCGAGGCGGCTGGCGCCAAGGCTGAGATCAAGTAAGCAGGCAAGTTTAAAGGGTGTTGCCCGCCGCGGTCCGGCGGTGGGCGACAATCCGATCGGGGCAGTGACGGTTCCGGGCCATACATTTTTCGATAATCGATCAGCAAGGAAAGGCAGACATCCATGGCAACGACTAACGGCGAGCAGATTAAGTTTCACAAGACGGACGACCCCATCGCCCTGGCCCGGACCACCGGACAGCGGGTCAATTTCGGTCGCTTGGCCGAGGCCATCGAGGCCCCGAATTTGATCGAGGTCCAACTCAATTCCTATGCCGACTTCCTCCAGAAGGATGTTCCCCTCAGCAAGCGCAAGAACGAGGGCCTGCAAGCGGTTTTCTCCGAGGTTTTCCCCATCGAAAGCTACGACGAAAAAATCAAGCTCGAGTTCGCCGACTACGAAATCGGCGATCCCAAGCTCAGCCCGCTCGAATGTCAGCGGGAAAGCCAGACCTTTGCCGCGCCGCTCTACGTCACCTTCCGTCTCCGTGAAGACAAGAACGTCAAGGAAGAGCGCGTTTACATGGGCGAACTCCCGCTCATGGCGCCGCAGGGCACTTTCATCATCAACGGCGCGGAACGCGTCGTCGTCAGCCAGTTGCATCGCTCCCCCGGCATCTGTTTCGAGTCGAGCCTCCATGCCAACGGCAAGGTGCTCTACTCGTACCGGATCATTCCCGATCGCGGCTCCTGGCTTGAAGTCATGTACGACACCAGCGATTTGCTCTACGTCCATCTCGATCGGCGCAAACGTCGCCGGAAGTTCCTCGTCACCACTTTTCTGCGCTCGCTCGGTTACTCGACGGACGAGGAAATCATCAAGCTGTTTTACACCATCGCCGATCTCAAGCTGAAGGCCGATCTCGACGACGAAGCCATCGGCACCAAGGTCCTCATCGCCGAAATCCGCGATACGGCCAATGCCGATGTCGTGGTCGCCCGTGCCTTCGAGCCGTTGACCCAGGCCGTCATCCGGCAGTTGCTCGATCTCCAGATCAAGACGGTCAAGGTCATCGACATCAAGGACGACGACACGATCATCAAGTGTCTCAAGAAAGACCCCACCCACGACACCGAGGAGGCGCTCAAGGACATCTATCGCCGCCTCCGTCCCGGCGATCCGCCAACCGTCACCAACGCCAAGGCCCTGCTCAAGCGCCTCTTCTTCGATCCGAAGCGCTACGACATCGGTCGCGTCGGACGTTACAAGATCAACCAGAAGCTCTCCATCGACGTCGATCTCGAGACCCGGATCATCACCAACGAAGACATCGTGGCGGCGACCCGTTACGTCATCAGTCTCCGTCGAGGCGAGGGAAGCACCGACGATATCGATCACCTCGGCAGCCGCCGTGTCCGTACCGTCGGCGAACTTCTCGCCAACCAGTGCCGCACCGGTCTCTCCCGCACGGAGCGTCTCGTCAAGGAACGCATGACGCTGTTCGACGTGAACACCGAAGGCATGACGCCGCAGAAGCTGATCAACCCGAAGGCGCTCTCCGCCGTCATCCGCGATTTCTTCGGGCGCAGTCAGCTCTCGCAGTTCATGGACCAGACCAACCCGCTCGCCGAGTTGACGCACAAACGTCGCCTCTCCGCGCTTGGGCCAGGCGGCCTCTCCCGCGACCGCGCCGGCTTCGAAGTCCGCGACGTTCACCCCTCCCACTACGGACGCATCTGCCCGATCGAAACGCCGGAGGGCCCGAACATCGGTCTCATTTCGTCGATGTCGTGTTTTTCGCGCATCAACGAATTCGGCTTCATCGAGACCCCGTATCGAAAGGTCGATAGCGGGCGCGTCACCGACAAGGTCGATTACCTCACCGCCGATCAGGAGGAAAACTTCATCGTCGCCCAGGCCAACGCGCCCATGGACGCCAACGGCAAGTTTACCGAGCCGAAGGTCTCCGTCCGCTACAAGGGCGACTTCCTCGAAGTCGAACCGGATCGCGTCAGCTACATGGACGTGTCGCTCAAGCAACTCGTCTCCGTCGCCGCCAGCCTCATCCCGTTCCTGGAACACGACGACGCCAATCGCGCGCTCATGGGCTCGAACATGCAACGCCAGGGCGTGCCGCTGATCAAGACCGAAGCGCCGCTGGTCGGCACCGGCATGGAGGGCAAGGTCGCCCGCGA
Organism: Bacteroidota bacterium; assembly: GCA_903970335.1. Lineage (GTDB taxonomy): Bacteria > Verrucomicrobiota > Verrucomicrobiia > Methylacidiphilales > UBA1321 > JABDGH01. The sequence continues at coordinate 35,785 of CAJCII010000089.1, forward strand.
TTCCCGCGCCGTCATCGTCTCGGAAGGCCCCGGCAAGGTCGCCTCGGTCACCGGTAACTTCATCATCGTCACCCCCGACGGCGAACTGCCCGAAAGCAAGAAGAAGCTCAAGCACGATCCCGAAGACGGCATCTACGTCTACGAGTTGCGCAAGTACATGCGTTCCAACGCGGGTACCTGCATGAACCAGAAGCCGCTCGTCGTCAAGGGCCAGAAGATCGGCAAGGGCCACGTCATCGCCGACGGTCCCTGCACCGATCATGGCGAACTCGCCCTCGGTCGCAACGTGCTCGTCGCGTTCATGCCGTGGAACGGTTACAACTTCGAGGACGCCATCCTCATTTCCGAAAAGATCGTCAAGGAGGACATCTATACCTCCATCCACATCGAGGAATTCGAGATCAGCGCCCGCGACACCAAGCTTGGGCCGGAAGAAATCACGCGCGACATTCCCAATGTCGGCGATGAGGCCCTCCGTAATCTCGGCCCCGACGGCGTTGTCCGCATTGGTGCGGAAGTGAAGCCCGGCGATATTCTCGTCGGCAAGATCACGCCCAAGAGCGAAACCGAACTGGCCCCCGAGGAACGTCTCCTCCGCGCCATCTTCGGCGAGAAGGCCGCCGACGTGAAGGACTCGTCCCTCACCGTTCCCTCCGGCACCTATGGCATCGTCATGGACGTCAAGGTCACCTCGGGCAACGCCAAGGCCGCGCGCCAGAAGCTCACCCCGACCGAAGCCAAGCGCCAGTCGAAGGCGATCCAGGACAAGTTCTCCGAACGCGAAGCCGCACTCACCGAGGAACTGACCCAGGCGCTCTCCAACATCCTCCTCAACGAAAAAATCCCCCTCGACGTCGTCAACGCCGAGACGGGCGAGATCATCATCCCGGCCAATCGCAAGATCACCAAGACCCTCCTGCGCAAGCTCGCCTCGGTCTACGA
>CAJCII010000090.1 GCA_903970335.1 Bacteroidota bacterium
AGGCACGGAGGGGGTGGCGAAATGAGTTGTGCGGGGGGCGGAGGGGGAGTAGGTTGTGGGGGCAAGGATTTTTTATGGCATATTCTATTTTCGCAATCGGGTTGCCGCACGGGATGGATTTTCTGTGGATTTTTCTGGTGATCGTGTTGCTGTTCGGGGCGGATAAGCTGCCGAAGCTGGCGCGCGGTTTGGGGAAGAGTCTGGGGGAATTCAAGAAGGCGAAAGAGGATATCGAGAAGGAAATCCAAGCCGGGGCCTCGGAGGCGGAAGCGAAGAAGATCGAGGACGAGAAGCGGGCGGCGGTGTCCACCGCAGAGACTACTTCGATGGCCGAGCCGACCAAAAAGATTTGAGGTCGGAGAGGTTTCCGAGGGCGAGGAGGGCGGCGATTGCAACGGTCGTGGTGCCGATGACTTTAATGAAAAGAGACGGGCCCAAGTTCTGAAGCAGTCTGCCGTCGAGATTGAGGGCGAGGCCGACGAGGAAGCTGACCGTGGTGCATAGATTGCAGAGGGCGAAGAGGCGTCCGCGGCGGGCGTCGTCGACGTCGTTCTGGAGGCGGGCCTCGATGGGGATGAGAATGAGACCGGTGACGATGCCGAGGGCGATGGCCCCGAGGATGGCGGGGCCGAAGTTGCGGAACTGGGCGAAGCCAATGAGAGTGAGGCCGAGGACGGCAAGGGAGGCGAAGGGGAGGGCCTTGCTGTGAGTCCATTGCCGGGCCCAACCGCAGAGGCCGACACCGAGTCCGACGCCGAGCCCGACGGCGGCGAAGAAGAGGCCGAAGGCGAGGGGCTTGATTTCGAAGACGGGGGGTCTGGGGGCGAGATGTGTGAGGATGTGTTTGAGGGTATCGGCGAGGGCCTGGACGGTGGCGAGGTCCATTTTATTGACCATTTGCTGGAGAATGGTGATGAGGCCGAGGGCGCTGATGAGACAAAAGGCCGATTTGACGAGGACGATGGAGCGGAGTTGGGGCTGCTCGCGGAGGACGTACCAGCCCTCGACGGAGGAGCGCCAGAAGCCGGTGGTTTCCCCGGAGGCGGAGGCAGCGGAGGGGCGGGGGGAGAGATCGGCGGTGATGTGGTAGACGAACCAGGCGGAGACGATGAAGCCGAGGGCGTTGACGATGAAACTGCTGTGGGGGCCGAAGATGGAGACGAAGAGGGCGGCAAAGAGAGCGCCGACGAGGTTGGCGATGACGCCGATGAGGGAGATGAGGGCGTTGGCGGGGACGAGTTTGTCGGGGCTGACGATTTGGGGAAGGGCGGCCTGGCGGGCGGGGATGAAGAGGCCGTTGAAGGCGCCCATGAGGAAGATGACGACGTAGACGGCGCCGAGGTGGTGGAGCTGGAACCAGAGGTAGATAATGGTGAGGGTGAGGAAGGCGCGAATGAGGTCGGCCCAGATCATGACCAAGCGGCGGGAGAAGTGGTCGACGATCCAGCCGTAGAGGGGGGCGAAGAGAAGCCCAGGGAGCATGGCGCAGAAGGCGATACGGGCGGTGTCTTTGCCTACATCGACACCGCCTTTGATGCCGAAGACGACGGCGAGGAGGGCCCATTGGTAGAAGCGGTCGCCGAGGGAGCTGATGATTTGGCCGTACCAGAGGCGGGCGAAGTTCTTTTCGCGCAGGATGGCGCCAAAGGAGACGGGGGCAGAGTCGGTGGACATGCGGTTGGTCGATGAGAGCATAATCGAGGGCGAAAAGCGTGTGAATTCGGCGTCGAGAGCGGGGAGGACGAGGACGGAGACAGGCCGATACATGCATCACACTATTGGCCTTGAGAGGGGGAATCGGTATGGGGCGTGCTTTCCTATTAGCCAGCAGATGAAAAAGGCAGTCGTTCTAATTATGCCGAAGGTTGTCTGGATCGTGCCTCGATGGTTGCCCCCAGGGGCAACGAGATTAGGGGTTCTTCGGCCCGTAGGGGACGCCACTTTTCACACCGATGGAGAAAGGAGGTGAGGACATGAAGATATCCCGAAAGATGCATCGACAGGTTGAGGCGAAGATTCGCCATGCGATGGCAACGGGGCATTTGCCACTAATCGAAAGAAGCTCGGAGTCAGGTACGGGGCAGAGGGGCGAGCCGGGGAAGGCGGAGGGGAATGAGTCGGGGCAGGGCAAATAGGGGTGGGAGGGGTTGATTTGGTCGGTACTTGAGCGCGAAAGAGGATTTCGCGGGGCGCAGGTTATTCCCCAAGGGGGAAATTGGGAATGCGTTTTTTTATGCTTGGGCGAGAGGGGGTTCGGGGAGGAAAAGTTCGTAATGGGGCGATTTTTGGGCATTTTGCTCTTGAGACGCACATCTCTATGCATCTTTTCGCGAAAAGCTTGGTTTTGCTGCTGACGTTGCTGGGCATGCTCTCGGCCTTGCCTGCATCCGCTTTCGTCTACGGGCCGGACCGGAGCGGGGGCTATGGCGGGGCGCAGGGCATCGGCGGCCTCGATGCCGTGGTGACGGAAAATACCGGCACGGTCAACGGGGTGACCAATAACTACTTCGGGGACGCCCTTGCCGCCCCCGGTTCGACTACGGCCTGGTCCTCGGTGGTGGGTGGTTACGGGGCCATGCCGGGATCGAGTGCGGTTAACAGCTCGCTTCAGGCGAACTGGCGCGGCAAATACATCGACCCGACCGGGTTCTACTACATGGGGGCGCGGTACTACGAGCCGAATAGCGGAAGGTTCCTCTCCGCTGACCCGCTGGGGCAGGCGGGCAGCCTTGACTTGTACTCCTACTGCAACGGCGATCCGGTCAATGGATTGGATCCCGATGGACGGTTCGGGAAGCAGGTTGATGAGGGGCTTACCACGAGTGTGACGGGCCAGATGAATTACGATCCGACATTTGGATCTAACTTGGGCAATGATATCGGGAATATCCTCGTTGGTGGAAGGGATGGTGCGGTCAACGGGATTGGCGGCGAGATTAACACATTCACTCTGGGCAACGTGCAGGGAGCTTTCGGCACCGACCCCAACAGCCAGGAATATTCGCAGGGCGAATGGGGGGCCGGAATCGGTGCCGGTTTGCTCACGTTCGCGGGTGGAATTGCTGCAGCACCCGTAGTCTGGGGGGCAGGCATGGATGCCATTGGATCGAGTCCCACGCTTATGTCGATGTACAATGGTGCGACGGCATTTTCCAACAGCAACTTGGTTCTCGCGTTGGGAGGCGGTAGTGTTTTTGCTGGCGGTAGTACCTTAACTTTAAATTTAGTCCAGGAAGCGGACCAGAGCATTCCGGAATCAGGGATTCCAGCCGCAGAAGAGACTCCTGTAGTAGTCCAACAGCAAATGGTACAGCAAGCTCAGGCTCAAGCCAGCGGCGGTTACTTTATCCAGAGCGGCGTACGACGCTCGCTCGCTTCGCTTTACGGTAATGCTGACACAGTTCCCGCGATAATGTATCGTGAGGGGCAAGCTCCTGTGAATTTTAACGTGCCTCTGAATCAGCTCTTTTCCCCGAAAACAGAAGTTCCACTGGATGATCGATTCCTTAATATTCAACCGCCTATCATAACCCCCATCGAAATCGAACCGCTCGGACTGCCGAATCAACCGTCGTCCGTACCGTTGAGCAGCGTCAGGCTGGTTCCTCCCAATGGATAACGTATGAATGAGCCACCCGACGAAATAAAGGAACGGTTACTTTTTCTTCTTCACCGGGCGTTTGTCGAAGTGCGCTTGCTTTGCGGTGCTACCCGAGCGGAACAGGCGGCCGATTTGGCAGATGCGGTCGAACTTATACCTGGCATGATCAAAAACTGGCACGATGGAGATTTAGACAAAATAAAGTCGTTCCTCAAAACATATCACGACAAGCACCCCGGATGGGGGTTTAACTTTATATCACGATTGGAGGATCAAGGCCCGCTACCTTTTTAAACCACAGCCGAGTTTCTTGCCGCAGAAGGGACAGGCGGGCAGTTCCTTTATCATGGAACGACGGAACCGTTTGCCAACAATATCATGACAAATGGGCTTGATAGTGCGGCTGCACGGGCGAACACATGGGACAGTGCCCAACGAGGCTTTTTCTTATCGCCCTATGATACGAGCGCGGCAGATTACGCGGCTGCTAGGGCTGGAGCAGCAAGCTATCAAAGTGGCGCTCAAGTTGCGCCCGCCGTGATTAAAATTCCCATGAATACTGTTGCTCCTTACCTTCGGTCGACAACGGGGGCAAATGGAGAATTGGAATATTATATTGCACCTGAATTCTTTGACCAGATCCCCGCATCGGCGTTTACACCACATGGCTAATCGATTCCAATGATCGTTCTAACTAGAGCAAAACCAACTCAGGAGAACTTCTCCATATCGGCAGTGAATGAGGCGATTCAAGGCGCACTAGTTAGCGTTACTAGCTTTGTTCCCGACCACTTCCGGAACCAGGAAGAGCTGTGGCTGAAGATTAAAGCCAGTACGCCTCAAATGCCAGAAAGTGCATCAGTTCGACGCCTGGCGGAGATAGAACGTGATAAACAGCTCTTTGGTGAAACGACTTCGTCCGTGCTGTTGGAGGGGTGGTTGTTTGAAGGGGTTGCTGTGAAGTGCCTAATAGGAGAGAAATTTATTACGCTTTCATTGAAGGAGCCTGTCCCAAAAGATCGAGTGGACTCGGCTAACGAGGCGATTCCCAAGCTAAAAAATATCCTCAAAGGGGCTTGCCCTGGAGTCGAGTTTGAAGATGTATCCGCTTAAAACTATCATCCTCTGGCTGGCACTTGCCTTTGCGTGCTTTCTGCCCGCATTCGCGCTGACGCCCTCCGCCCCAGAAAACCACGTCTGGGAAATTTTCACCATCGGGTACGACGCGCCCGTTACCGAGGCAACTGACCTCGGAAACCATACCGTAACGTCCACATCCGACTACGACTCAGCGCCGATTCACGGCGCAATCGCCGAAGAAATACCAACAGAGGCGAACCGTGCCCTCTTCGGCCAAAACGCTGAATTTAAGGCCGCAGAAGGGGGAGGAGATGCGATGACAACTGTTTATAGAGTCGAAGGTACGGCCACCACCTGTCCTGCCATAGGAGAAGGTGGGGACGTTTCGATCCAAGGAAATAAATGAACCTCACACGCCAACCAGAGCGCCCGTGGTGCCAAAAAAAGAAATAAACACTGGAACGACTTTTGACTCGATTCGCTCCCGCTCACCCTCGCCCTACGGGTCCGCCTGCGGCGGCTCGATCTTGCTCGTTCCCAACTCGCAAGACCGGTTACGAACGCAATGTCTATGAAAGCCAAGTTCACCGACATCAAACTCAACAGCCCAACGGCCTGCCCGCCTCGTACCGTATCAGTTGACTCGGTTCGCTCCCGCTCACCCTCGCCTTACGGTCCGCCTGTGGCGGCTCCATCTTGCTCGCTCCCAGCTCTCAAGATTGTCCCGGTCAACCAGGGATGTTGTGGGAGATTTTTTCACTCTCAACACCCGGTTCGCCTTCGGTGAGGGCTGCGATCTTTCCAGCTATGTCCGGTCCAAAATGCCTTGCCGCCAGCACCGCGCCGACGATCTCCCCACGCGGCTGGCCGCGATGCAGCAATGGCGTAAGGACAATGCGACCCGGCTGGAGCAGTTGCAGCTGCTTGCGGCTGGGTAGGATGACGGGCCTTTCGGGAAAAAGTTACAGCCTCGCGATGGCGAGGGTCGTCTGGGGGCTGATCCGACTTTGCTCAGGATGGCGGAGGGTGGATTTGAGGGTGGGGTGGCTCGCTGCGCTCGGGGTCCGTCGCACGGAGGTCAACGGCTATCAACTGAGGAAGGCACCGTTGCCCGGAGGTCGACGGCCTTGGAGAATGGGTCTGACCCTCTCCAGGGACAACGGCGACCTGCCGATCTTTCGATTTCGAGCCTCATGACGCCTTGGGTAAGGCGTGCCTGATCAAGACAAAAATTGCGGGCGATTCGATGTCTCAGGATGACAGGTTCGGAGTCGGATGGTTAGTTCGCGACGCCGCTGGCCAGGGTGGGCTGGAAGTGGGGCGGCTCGGACTCGGGCGAAAGGAGCTGCACCTCGATGTGCTGAAGGCCGGCGGCGGCGAGCCAGTCGCGCAGGTCGGCCTCGCTGAAGCCGAGCCAGTAATCGCCGTAAAGCTCGCGGGCCTGGTCGAATTGGTGCTGGTTGAGGTCGAGCACGACGAGGCGGCCGCCTTTGCGCAGAAGTTTCGCGGCGGCGGCGACGGCCTGCTGCGGGTTGGCGGCATGGTGCAGCGCCTGGCTGAGGATGACGAGGTCGACGCTGCGGGCGGGGATGGGCGGATCGGCCAGGTCGCCGAGGCGATAATCGAGGTTCGCGATGCCTTTCTTTTTCGCTTCGGCGCGGCCGAAGGCGACCATCTTGGGCGAGTTATCGACCGCGATGACTTTTTCCGCGCGTTGCGCCAGCAACTGGGAGAGCCAGCCTTCGCCTGCGCCCAAATCGGC
>CAJCII010000091.1 GCA_903970335.1 Bacteroidota bacterium
GGATTCGGCGGCGGTGGCGGGGGAGGAGTCGGCGGCGGCGGCGGCGGCGGCGGCGGATTGGTGTACGTGACGGTGTCGGGAGGAGGCAGGGTGATGGTCTCGCTGGGCGTACCGGTGATCACGCCGTAAAAGGCGGCATCATAGAGCACGTTCGGGGCGACATACGCGCCCGTGTGACTTCCGGCGAAGGCCCAAAAATTCCCCAAAGGCGTGATATAGACGTTGGTGTACATCAACTCGACGGCATAGACACCGCGAGGGTCCTCCGCGACGAGATCGGTTCCGGGGAACGGCAATTGACGGAAACGGGAGGCCCACCCCGAATACATCGAATTAGTGCCAGCAGCCGGGTCGGACGAGATGATGCGGCTTTGATTCAGAAGCGTGCCCTGGTCCGATCCGAAAAGACCGCCCATGCCGTTGACCGCGTTGGTCGGCCCGATCCCGCTGTAAACGGGGTAGACGAGAACGACTAGGTTGGTATCGTACCCGGGATTACTGACCTGGTTGGTATCGTACCAGACGTGGGTGAGGATGGCGGCACCGCTAGGACCGGAAAAATCGACGCCCTCGCCTCGGCCAGCGGTGTAGGCGGCGTTCAGACCCACCTCGATGCCCGCGCTGGCGGTCTGGCGGGTGGCGGTATTGGCCGCCTCGCGCGCGGCCATAGCGATGACCTGCGTGCGCATGATGGTGAAGCTGTACTCGAAGATCGCCATCATCAGGATCAACAACGTGGGCAGAATGAGAGCAAACTCGACAAAAGCCTGGCTCTTGCATCGCTTGCGCACGGAACGCAGATACCGGAGGTAAGAAGGTGGTTTCATTGTTCTCCGTTGGCGTTGGTCGCTCCGTAGATGGCGAGGTGCTCGAAATTGAGCAAAGCGGGCTCGTTTTTCACGATGGCCGTGACGATGATCGGGTAGGTATCCCACCCACTCCGGCTGTAGCCCCCGAGAAAGGTGAAGAGCGGGGTGATGGTGCTGACATTATATTGCGCGGTGACCTGGATGTAGTCGTTGGCCCCGCCGGGACCAGCCGTGGCGGCGAGGGAGTTGCTGTCGAGAAGGATCAGTTTCCCCGCGGAATTGGTGGAGGTATTCGGCTCCACGCCCGTCTGGTAGGTGGCGCTGACAATGCTGATATTGCTCGCGGGGAGCTGGATGATGCAGTTCGAGTCGAACCAATACTTGATGCACTCGTCGCGGGACGCCTCGCGCCCGGAGCTGTCGCTGATCGCCTTCGGCACGGGATAGCCCGAACTGTTGGTCTCGATCTCGGGTACGCCGCTTGAGTTGACGGCCTGAATAATCCGGCCTGCGGTGGCGAAGCGGGCCGATTCCCGGAGGGCGTTTTGGAGCGAATTTTCGTAAAAGTAGATCTGCGCGTAATCGACAATGGCAAAGATAATCGCGAAGAACGGCAGGCAGATCAGGGCGAATTCGACGGTGCTCTGGCCTGGACCCCGGCGGCGAAAGAGCGAAAAATGTCGCAAATTACGACACTTGTCTGTAGGCACAATCCTTGCCTCTACGGTGTTTGTGTCGGTTAACTCATTCATATCGTGTCCCATCGATTAAAATGCATTTACCGGGCCAGATTGTCTACCCAACACGGTTAATTGTTCGAGAACTGCAAAAACTTGGGGATATAGAACGAGGAAACGGTCCGACAACTTAAGTCCTGCCCAAGCGTCTTTGCGCGAAAGGCTCTCGCATTCGATCCCGGTTAGTGCCCGGGCACCTGCGTCATCTGCTCGATCATGGTGATACCCGCCGGCCCGAGAATGACGATAAACATCGACGGGAAGATGAAGAGCACGAGCGGAATCATGATCTTGACCGGGGTTTTCATCGCCTTTTCCTCGGCCCGCTGACGGCGCTTGATGCGCATCGCTTGGGCCTGAATGCGAATGACATCGACGAGCGAGCCGCCCAGTTTGGAGATATAGGTCACGGCCGTGATAAACGACTTCAACTCCTCCAGCCCGACCCGGTCGGCCATGTCGGTCAACGCATCGTTGCGTCCCTTGCCGAGGCGGATTTCACGCAGGGTGAGTCCGAGTTCGTCGGCCATCGGCCCGCGCGATTTTTCCTGCACAATGGCCATCGCGCCGTCGAGCGCCATTCCCGCCTCCACGCTGATTGAAATCAAGTCCAGCGTGAACGGCAGCGCCTTGCGAATCTCGTGCTGGCGGGTCTTCGCCTTGCCCTGGACGTATCCGAACGGCAGGCGGTAACCGAGCATCGCGCCCAAGGCCAGAATAAAGGTCGGCTTCGAGACCAGTTCGGTGGGAATTCCGGAAAAGGAGAGGGACATGATCGGGACCATCACCATCATGATGTACGACAGTGAGGCAATCTGGAGCGGCGTCACCTTCCCCTGCATTCCCGCCCGCATAATATCGAGTTTGGCCCGGTTCAAGGCCGTCACCGGCGTCAAGCCGCTGAAAAATTTCGACAATCTGTCCAGCATCGGAAGCACCACGCGCGTAAACACGCTCTTGCTCATCTCGTCCTGATCGCGCAGGGAGGTCGGTCCGCGCTGCTGCTGGCTGGCCTTCAACCCTTCGAGACGCTGGCTGATCGAAGACGTTTCCGACGAGGGAGTCAGTGCAAGCCCGATAAAGACGAAAAATCCGAGCCCGGTGATGCAGAGGAGAATAAAGGTGAAATCCATGGTCAAACCTCGATATCGCAGATTTTATAAATCACGAAACAGCCGAGCAACTGCATAAAAACCCCGATCGCCAGCAAAATCGGCCCGAGGTACCGGTCGGTCAACGCCAACGGCGGAGCTCCCGGCGTATCGTGACGCGGCGTCCACAGCTTGCTCATGTAGTCGTAATTGATGAACGCGATGACCGTCCCCAGACCGAACGGCAGCATCCCGACGATCGCCCCGGAAAGCTTGCCCTGTGTCGTGAGCACCTTGATCTGACCCTGGATCGCGATGCGCTGGCGGATCATCGCCGCCACCTGGTCCATGATGTCCGCCAGGTTGCCGCCCACGTTCCGCTGAATGCTGAAGGCGCTCATTACGATCTTCAAGTCTTCGCTCGGCACCCGCAATAACATGTTGTTGAACGCCGTCTCCACCGGCACGCCGAGATTCGTTTCCTTGAGCAACATCCGAAATTCCATCCCGATCGGATTCGGCGAGTCCTTGCTCGCGATATCGACTCCCTGCAAAAACGTCTGGCCCGAACGGAGCGAATTGGTGATCAAAACGAGAAACTCCGCCAGTTGCAAAACGAACTTATCGACTCGCATCGAACGCTTGATCTTCAGCACCGGGATGTGCAGCACCGCGAGAAAACCGGCCACCCCCACACCGATCCAGAAGTTATGGGCGAGGAGACAAGTCAGAAAGAAACCGAGCAGGCAAACCCCGCAACGAGCGGCCAAAAATTCGCCCGGCTTCAGCGGAATATCGCACTGGGTCAATTCCTTTTCCAGACTGTCCATGTACGTCTGCCCCGTGAACCGCGCGAAAATGCTCCGAAAATCGACGGTCGAAAGCAGCGATTTCCGCTCGGTCCCAAGCTCGATTTCCCGCGCCATCGCCTCCGGGTCCTTGGCCAGGTTCTTGAGCTTTTCGCGCAAGTCCATCTGCGGGGCCGTATTGGACTGGTAGTACCCGACGATCAGCAAAATGATAAAGCCGACGCCGCAACCGATAATCTCCAGCACTTGAGGATCGTTCAGGGACATAATCAGGGATAATCCGGGTTATTGTGGTGAAGGACACTCTGATAAATTTCGACCGGGATGTTCAACTCGTTGGCATTGAATTTGATTTGTGCCTTCGGAACAATCCCCAACCCCCGGGTCAAGCCAATCAGCTTCCCTTCCGGATTCACCCCGGTCTGCTCGTACTTGAACACATCCTGCAGGGTCACCATATTGCCTTCCATGCCCTGGATCTCGGTAATGGCGACGCATTTACGGCTGCCGTCGGCCAGACGGTTGATCTGCACGATCAAATGCACGGCACCGGCGATCTGCTGCCGGATCGCCAACTGCGGCAGGTCCATCCCCGCCATCATCACCAGCGTCTCCAACCGGGCGATCGCGTCGCGGGGCGTATTTGCGTGCGTGGTCGTGAGCGAACCGTCGTGACCGGTGTTCATCGCCTGGATCATGTCCAGCGCTTCGCCGCCGCGACACTCGCCGATGACAATACGGTCCGGGCGCATCCGCAGGCTGTTCTTGACCAGGTCGCGAATGGAAATTTCACCCTTGCCCTCGATGTTCTTCGGCTTGCTCTCGAGACGCACCACGTGTTCCTGCTGAAGATTCAACTCCGCCGCGTCCTCGATCGTGATGATTCGTTCCCCATCCGGGATATAGGAGGAAAGCGCATTCAACATCGTCGTTTTCCCCGAACCCGTACCGCCCGAAATGACGATATTGAGCGTGCAATGGACGCACGCCTTCAGGAACATTGCCATGCTCTGGGAAAGCGCCTTATAGCCGATCAACTTTTCCATCGTGAGCGGGCTTTTGCTGAATTTGCGGATCGTAATCGTCGGGCCATTCAACGCCAGCGGCGGAATGATCACGTTCACCCGCGAACCATCCGGCAGGCGCGCGTCGCAGAGCGGACTCGATTCGTCCACGCGGCGTCCCAGCGGGGAAAGAATCTTGTCGATCACACGCCTGCAGCTCTCGACATCGACGAACTTGATCGGGGAAAGCGTCAACCTCCCCTTCTGCTCGATGTAGATGGTCTGATGTCCGTTGACCATGATTTCGCTGATCGTATCATCCTTCAACAATTGCTCCAGTGGACCGAAGCCGACCATCTCGTCGATGATGTCGCCCAGAAGCTTGACCCGGAGCTGTCGCCCGATCGGGACCTTGTCCGCCGTGAGCCGCTCGTCGACCAGTTCCTCAATCCGCTTCTTGAGGGCGTTCTCGTTACCCCGCTCGAGCAGCTTCGGATCCAGCGCCTGCACCAGATAGGGCAGAAGCTGCTTCTTGAACTGCATGACAAATTCCTGCGCCGCATCCGGCTGGGACGAAGCGGGACGCTGCACATTGCTCCCGCCCGACTGGACAGGATGGAGCGCCGAAGTCGCGACTGCCACCGAAGGCAGCGACTGGGTCGCGGGCGTCGGCTGGGGTGCAGGCCGGGGTGGTATGCCTCCCGGTGGGCGGGCCGGTACTCCTCCGGGGCGTGGAATCGCACCCGGAATCGGGGCCGGAGGCCGGTTAAAATTGGGAGGTGGAATCGCAGGCATGTTCGTGGGTCTCGTAACCTAAGGCAATAGTAGCACAATAGGTGCCTATTTGACACCTACTCGCTGAGAGGATTTTCCTAGGAAGCCCTTACCTGTTTTTTTTTTGGGGTCTTCCGGCGGTTTTTCCTGCCAGCGATAAAACGAAAGTTCCGCCAATTTGTTCAGCACGACCGAAATCGGGTGGTGCGGCTCCGCCACCACGATCGGCGCTCCGCTATTGATCGAAAACGTGATCGGCCCCGCATTGCACGGAAGATACGCCGCCACCGGATGCTCCAGCAACGACTCGATTTCGCTCTCCGAAATCTCCGCCCCGATTTCCGCCTGGTTCACCAGCACCTTCAGTTTCTGGTTCGTAACCTGCCGGTCGTTCTTGAGGTATTTGATCAGCGTCTTGGCTGCGACCAGACGTGCGACATCCCGGCTCGTGATCAGAAAGACAATATCGCTCGTATCGATCGCCGCGATCGTCGGTCCCGCCAACGCCACCCCCGTGTCCACAACGATGTACTGGCTCAAGGTCCGCACGGCATGCATCATCGCGGCGCCCACATTGTAATCGAAGGTCGACGAGTCGAAATCCTGGTTCGGCGACGCGAGATACCGAAACCTCAGGCGCGGGTGGAGGGCGAGGGTATTGTTCAGGTACTCGGCATCCAGCGCCCCACCCTGCTGCACGGCGTCCATGATGTTGTTCCTCGGCACATCGTCCAGCATCACGGCAAAATCGCCGGGATTCAGGCTGAAATCCAGCAACGTGACGCTATCGCTCAATTTCGCCATGGCCGCGGCCAGGTTCGTGGCCACGACCGACTTCCCGAGTCCGCCCCGCGCCGAGATCACGGTGATGACAAACGACTCCCCTTCGATATTCGCCGGGGCGCGGTTCAAGTCGTACCGCTCCTGCGCCCGTGGAGAGGCACTGGCCAGGATCTTCGCAATTTCGTTCGGCGGTATCGGGCCCACCAAGACGTCTCGCAACTCGAGTTGCAAAAGATTTTGCCAGACCTGCCCTCCCTCGCTTCCCTCCAAGGCCGGGATAATGTAAATATCCGGTGCCTTTTGGCGTACCTGGGCGATGAAATCGAAGCCCGTCATGTCCCCCAGGTTCAACCGCACGATCAGGATGCGCGGATGCCCCGTCAACATGGTTGCCGCCGCAAACAGCCCCTCCCGCCCGGTCTGAGTCTCGCTGATCAGACTCAGTTCTGGATTGGTCTTGATCGCGTTACGGATGGCCGCGCAACGCTCTACGTCGTCATGAACAAGAAGAACGTCAATCATTTTTCACGGCAGGGTCGAGGAAGGAGCCAATGGCGCACTGCTCGGTTGACGTGAAATATCCGGGGAGGGAGTCGAGTTGTCAACTCCCGATGGCGCAACCGGTGCCGACTCCGCCGCTGGTTGTAACGTCTGCATTCCTCCGGTGGCATGAAGCGCCGGAGCCGGGGCTGGGGCCGGAGCCGGAGCCTCGGCCGGCAAATTCTCCACTGCCGCATCTTTCATGTCCTTCGGGCTTTCCGGACGAAGGTCCACCGCCGCCGCATCGTAGCGCACCGGCTTGATCTGGGGCACGTCCCCGAATTCCCGTCCAATATCCTCCAGCGCGGGATTGTATGGCTTCGGATAACGCGCACTGTCCGGGTCTCTCATGCGCACGATGTGCGGTGTGACCAGCACGATGACTTCCTCGTTATTTTCGGGAATCGACGACGTACCATTCGCATGGTACTTGAAGAACAGGCTCAAAAACGGAATCTTGGAAAGATACGGGATATCGTTGATCGTCTTATTTACCGACTTGTCGATCAACCCGTCGATCGCCACCGTCTGCCCGTCCCGCAAATTGGCCCGGGTCCGCGTGGTCCGCACAAAGACATCGGGCAACGTCGTGACGCCGTCGGGCGCCAGCAAGAACGTAGTGGGCAGCGACAACTGCGTGGAGATATTCATCCCGATCAATCCATTTTCGTCCACGTACTTCACCGAATTGTCGATAATCGGCACGGTCCCGTTTTTTTGGATCGTATTCGCCACATCCCCGACTTTTGCCGCCGTCACTCCGGAATCCTGCGTCACGGTATAGCCCGAACCGAAACTTCCCGGCACACCCAGGATCTTTTGCGCGGTCGGCTCCGTTCCTCCGGCTTCCACCAGGTTCAGCGGCGCTATGTCCATATTGAGTCCCAGAAAGATCTGTGCGGTGTTGACGGTCGTCGTCACTCCCACCGTCGTGTTGGACAAGGTGGTCGAGGAAACATACGATTTTACTTCACCCTCCGAGTACCACCCCGGCTGGCCGTTGGTCAGAAAAAGATCGGCTTCCCGTAGTTCCCTCGTCACCCCCAGTTGCTCGAACAAACGCATCATCACTTCGGAGTTCACGAGCGCCGTGACCCCGCCAGCACCAGTAGTCGGTTTGGACGTGATGAAATTCTTGAACACATTGACCGGGTTCGGCAATAGTCCGGCTGGCGTCGCCCCATTCAAACCCAGAGTGATCTGCGGGCCACCACCGAACGACCAGTCGAATCCCATATTGCTGTATTGGGTATCGGAGACCTGCATAAAGCGGATTTGCGTGCGAAGTTGGATCGGGTCCTTGACGGTCATGAAATTGACGATAAAGGGACAAAAGGTACGGGCGACGCGAAGCACCTTGGCTTCTTGCAGGTCGTCCTCCATGTCCCCATATAAAAAAATCTTTTCCGGTATAGAGGTATCTTGCGATTCGGTTACGGTTTCCGTGACATTCTTCTGCGGCTTGGGTTCCAGTTCTCCACCGCTGTCGGGTCCCTGTTGATTCGGCTTCGGCGGCTGGAACCCTGTACCGCGAATCGTAGTGCCTTGGGGGGTGGTCGTCGTGGGCGGCTCGATGTAATCCCCGGTCGAGGTAATGTAGGTCGTACTGGTGATTTTCGTCGGCATCGGGAACTTCACCCGCACGTAAAGCCCTTTTACGTTCGCGATCCGTTGGATGTTATTCACAATGATCTGCTCTTCCTCCGTAAATTCGCTCTGCTCCACGGCCTGCCCCAGCGATGCCTTCACCACCACAAATTCGGTGAACTGCTTCACGATCCGCACCGCATCGTCCAGTTCCTCCTGCGTGGGTACCGTGCCCCCGATGATCGCCTGGTCCTTGTCGAAGGTGATGGTCAGGTTCCGGTAACCCTTGGCGGAAAAGTCGTTTTGAATCTCCAGCACGTCCGCGCCGCGGTTTTCGAAGGTCGAAATGAAGTACCGGTAGATGTCCCCCTTGCAGGTCACCGTCAGCGTCGTCTTCCCCGCGTCCTCCGCCTCGATCAAGAGAATCCTATCCGCCATCGTCGGGTCGGACGTATCGGCTTGAATGACCCGCACAATCCCCGCTTGCGAGAGACTGGTGTCGTCGATCGGGCCCGGGAAGGTCAGCCGCTTCGATTCGTTCAGATTGATGTAGAGCCGCTCCGGCGCGATGCTCACCGCGATATCGTACAGGAGCGTCCGTCCCTCGCTCTTGACGGTCAGCATGGCACTGCCCGCCGCCAGGCCGACGATGGAGAGTTGGTTCGGCGAACTGTCCGACTTGTCGACCTTCACGATATTGTCCGGCACGACCGTGTAGCTGTCGATCGTTCCGTCGATCGCCTGCAACGTCGTCTTGCCGAAATAAACGTCGATCCGGTCGGCAACGGGTGCCTGCGCTCGAACGTGCCCGCAACCGAGCGCAAACAGGCACCCGATGATCGCCAGGTTAAGGGCTGGGGGGAGTGGGATTAGGTGTTTCATTCGTGTTTCCCTGACCTTGGGTTTTTTCTTCGGCTTCGATTTTTTGTTGTAATTCCTGGACGCGGGTCTCCGATTTATCCACCAGACGCTGGACTTTGTCGAAATTCCCGGCGAAGTCCTCCGCCGCAAACGGCTTGATCTTGATCTCGGAGGTGTCGTTGTGAGCCCGCAGAATCATGCTGAACTTGGCGTTCTTGACATCCGCCATGAAGACCAGCGCCTGGGCCTCTTCCGGGGTAACTTCAAAGGTCACCGCGATCGTGCCCGGCCCCGCCGGATTGATTCCGTCGGTTTGCTCGTTCTTGATTTGCTGACCGGGAACGTAGAGTACTTTGACATTTTGCAAGACCAATTGGGTCTTGATGAGAAAATTGTCGAGTGTCATCGTGGTATACAGCAGATCGACTTTGTCTCCATCCACGATAAAATTGCCCGTGTTGTTGTAGGCGCGGTCGAATACTTCAAGCGTGATCGACCGCATCCCCGGCGTGATCCGCTGCGACAAATACGGCAGGCTCTTCCCGATATTGCGCGGGGTCAGCGGGTCGCCTTTTTCGATCTTTCGCGTGGCCAACCAGCCGACGATGTCCGTCGCATCCGTGTACGCATCCGGCAGAATGTTGTTCGGCGTCAGCTTTTTCTCGTAAAAGGTCGGGCTGATGCGCGTTCCGGCATCGATCGGCTGCGTCGCAAAATAGACCAGCCTCTCGTCTGTCTGTTGAACCGTGAGCGGTGGTGGCGCAGGGCCGCTCTTGGGTGCACTCTCCGCCGCCGCGAGCTGTGCCTTGAGATCGTCCAACTGTTTCTGGTTGGCAGCTTGGGCAGCACTTTCATGCTGAATAAAGAGGAAGATCGCCAGGATGCCGAAGATGACGGCCCCTATGATTGCGTAAGGCGGTGATTTTTTTTTCACAGTGATATTTCCGGGCCTTAACAGTTATTTTCACGCATTCTTGTATAAAAACAAATCAAGAGTCAAATCTTTTTCGTTTAAATTCACCTCATCACCCTCGCTCGGCAGTTATACCTCGCAATCCAAGGCCCCCGCGCTGTCGCCTTCCCACCTCGAAATTCGCTTGGCATGACCTGCTTCATCTCACGTCTTAAGCCATTTAGCAAGCTGTAACTACTTGCTTAAACGGCGCAAGCACTCTTTCTTACGGTTTTAGCTGTGACATTGCCGTGACCGCTATGTCTCATTCTTGTGACTAATCGCCATCTTCCTTCCTCTCGAATGGACAAGAATCAACCGTGCCAAAAGCGCCGAAATCGGACGCGGCTTTCCTCCAGCTCCTAAAGTTACGCTTTTATACGTGGGAACGCTGCTTCCTCGGGCAGGGCTATCGGGAAATTTTGCTTCCTCAGCCCTTGAAGAGACTCTACTCGTTGATCGCCGCCATGGTCTCCGCCATGAGCTTCTCTTCCTTCTCCCGGGCCGCCTCCACGTCGTAGGCAAAATTATCCGGGTGATCGGCGTTCAAGGGGGACATCGCCCGCAAGCCCTCGATCATCGGCGGAATCACTTTCAGCGCAAACTCGATATCCGCCTCGGTGTTGTAGTGGCTGAACGAGAACCGCACGCAACTCCGCGCCCGCGCCGGGGTCAGGCCCATCGCGCTCAGCACATGCGACGGATCGAGCGAACCCGTAGTGCAGGCCGAACCCGACGACGCGCAAATTCCGTTCAGGTCCAGCTTCAGCAAAATCGCCTCCGCCTCGACAAAATCGAACGCGATATTGGTGGTGTTCGGCAACCGCTGGTCCCGCTTCCCGTTGATGTAAATATGCGGCAATCGCGCCAGCAACGCCTCCTCGAAAAGGTCCCGCATCGCCCGCACCCGCGTCTGCTCGTCGGAAAGCTTTTCCAGCGCCAGTTCCGCCGCGCGGCCCAGGCCGACGATCGAGGCGACATTCTCCGTCCCGCCCCGCTTCCCCCGCTCCTGTCCCCCACCTACGACATACGGCACCACCTTGGTCCGCTTCTTCGCATAGAGCACGCCCACACCCTTCGGCGCATGGAGCTTGTGCCCGGAAATCGAGAGGAAATCGATGTCGCTCGACGCCACGTGACGCAGATCGATCTTCCCCGGCGTCTGCACCGCGTCCGTGTGGAAAAACGGCCCCTTCTTCGGGTCGCAGCTTGCCAGGCGTTTCTTTTTCACCAGGGTCGCAATCTCCTCGACCGGGAACAACACCCCCGTCTCGTTGTTCGCCCACATGATCGACACGATTGCCGTATCGTCGCGAATCGCGTTCTCGACGTCGGCCAGCGAAAGCGTCCCGTCCGCAGCCACCGGCAAGCGCGTCACACCGAAGCCCATCCGCTCCAGCAGGTCCGTCTGGTTCATGATCGCCGAATGCTCGACTTGCGTGGTGACGATATGCCGCTTGCCCGTCGTCTGCAACGCGGACCAGATCGCCATGTTGTCGCTCTCCGTCCCGCAACTCGTGAAAATAATCTCCTTGGCCGTGGCTCCCAGCAGCGCCGCCACCTTTTCCCGCGCCTCGGCCAGGTGACCCTCCACCAGCTTGCCGAAACTGTACGCGCTCGACGGATTCCCGTAGTACTCGGTCAGGAACGGCACCATCGCCTCGAAAACCTCCGGTGCCACACACGTGGTGGCATTGTTATCGAGATAAACGACGGCAGGACGGGACTTCTCTTGGTGGCGGGGTGCGTGCATAAGGCGTTGAATCGTGAAACAAAGTAGCCTACCCAAGCGACGCCTCCTTGCAAGCCCGATTGGATGCAGGGCATCTCCTCATTTCTGGAAGGCCCGGCGAGCCTCGGACAAACTCACGCCCCCATCCTTCTCAAAAACCGCCTCCGCCTCGTCGAACACGGCCTGAAGCTGCAACTCTGCCGGACGGGCACTGACCATCTCCAACTCGGTTGGAGTCAGGTTGGGCAACTCCTCCAGAATTTTCGCAGCACTCATGTCTCTGAAGCTGGCATGATGCTTGCCAATCATCAAGCCATCGCGGTAGTGGGCAGTGGTACAGTTTGAAACCGTCACTTTTTTGTGCGTTGCTTTCCAAGGGCTCTAAAAGTTTCGACTACGCAGCAACCGACAAAGAGTGCCGTTGACGTGTCCTGAAGAGCTAAATCATAGCCATTTAGCCTAAAGCAGTAAGAAATGCCCCAACCAATGGCCGCCACCGTAACTAAAGCCGTCAGAACGGTCTCTAGCACAGGTCGATTAGAGGGGGCTTTCACCTTCTTCTCATACAAACAGCGCAATCACCTTTTCCAAGCTCCAAACTCAATCCACACCTCTCAGACTGAATACGAAAAAAAGCCCATTCCGTTATCCTTGCTGAGCGAAGCAAAACCTTTCCCCTCCTGTCCCAAAAACCCATCGTTCATTCCGTTAATTTGGTAAATTTCGTAATTCCGTTAATTCCGTCAAAATTCAGCTTCCCTTTTCCCCCTCAAAACAACGGCTTCCGCAACTGCGCCAAACCGATCGCCACCAGCATCAGCACGTAACTCCCCAGCAACGCCCCCACCTCCAGCCACGGCGAGATGATCGACGCAAACACCGTCGCGCCCGCCACCAACCCGCTCACAATCTGCATCCCCAGCAGCGGAATCATCATGATCGGGTCCGCCAGCAACTTCGGCCGCACCCCCGGCTTCACCGCCGTCGCAAACGTCTCTCCCGCGATGCTCGTCGCGATCCCCAGCGGCACGCCCCCCAGCAGCACCGCCATCGCCAGCGACCAGTCTCCCACCACCAGCAGCCCCGCCCCCACCACCAGCGCCGTCCCCAACGGCCACACGCATCCGCTCAACATCTTCCCCACCCGGAACTCGATCGTCCGCCGCGGTGACATCGCCAGCAGGT
>CAJCII010000092.1 GCA_903970335.1 Bacteroidota bacterium
ACATCCGTTGATGAAGCGGGTGACGATGATCGAGGGATCGTCGATCGACGAACGGATCGTGCAACAGGTCCATGAGTTCGCCAAAGGGTGCTCGTCGGTCATGGTCTTCCTGGATTCCAATCACACCCACGACCATGTGGCGAAGGAACTGGCCGCCTACGCTCCTTTGGTGACCAAAGGCAGCTATCTGGTGGTTTACGACACACTGATCGAGCATATGCCGCCGAATTCCTTTCCCGACCGGCCGTGGGATGTCGGCGATAACCCCAAGACAGCGGTCCATTCCTTTTTGAAGACCACGAGTCGCTTTGTCATCGACCGGGAGATTCACAATAAACTCCTGCTCACCGTAGCGCCGGACGGTTATCTGTTATGTGTGGATAATTGATTCCCGCCCGAGCAAGGCAGGTAACTTGCGCTCATTTCGCCATCATGGACAGAACCATTACTCCGACTCGTATTCAGGGGCTATTTGTCATGCAAGTGACGCCGTTTGCCGACGAGCGGGGATGTTTCTCGAAAATCTTCCGTCAGGACGGACTCTCCGGCATTTGTGAAAAGCCCATCGTTCAAGTCAATTACTCGATTACCCGGGGAGTGGGGAGCACGCGCGGACTTCACTTCCAAAAGATTCCTCACGCCGAAACGAAGATCGTCACGTGCGTGGAGGGGGAGATTTTCGACGTGGCCGTCGATTTGCGCCGGGACTCGCCCACGTTTTTGCAGTGGCATGGCGAAATTCTGAAGGGAGACTCGATGCGGAGCTTGATCATACCCGAGGGCATGGCCCACGGCTTCCAGGTTCTTTCCCCGGAAGTGCGGATGATTTATTTGCACACCGAGAGTTACCATCCCGAAAGCGAGGGGCGTCTTCACGTGCAGGACCCGGTCTTGGCTATTGCCTGGCCTGAAGCCGTGCGCAATCTGTCCACCCGCGATGCAGAGGCTTCTAAAATCGACCTCGCATCGGTGAAGACTACCGCGCTCTATTAATCGAAGCCGTGGCTTGCCCCGAATTATCTTATGAATCCAACCAGTCGTCTTTATAAAAAGGCTACCATGAAATGTCGCCATTGCGGGAGCGACCTCAACCTGGAATTGATCAACCTGGGCTTTGCGCCGCCGTCGAATTCCTACCTGAAACCGGAAGACTTACGTCAGCCGGAAAAGCACTATCCGTTGCGCGTGCTGGTGTGTGAGGAGTGTTGGCTGACGCAAACGGAGGATTTCGTCGGACACGAGCAGCTTTTTTCCAGCGAATATGCGTATTTCAGCTCCTGCTCCTCCGGCTGGGTGGAACACGCCCGGCGCTATGTCGACGAAGTCGTGGAGAAACTCGACTTGAACCGGGAAAGTCTCGTCATCGAAGTTGCGGCCAACGACGGCTATCTCCTCCAACATGTCGTGGCCAAAAAGATTCCCTGTTACGGCATCGAGCCGACGACGAGCACCGCCAACGCGGCGCGGGAGCGAGGGATTACCATTGTGGAAGAGTTCTTCAACCGGGCGACGGCGAAACGCCTGTTGCGCGAGCGCGGCCCGGCCAATCTCATGATCGCCAATAACGTTCTGGCGCATGTTCCCGACATCAATAATTTCGTGGCCGGATTTGTGATTCTCCTAAAACAAACGGGGGTTGCGACATTCGAGTTTCCCCATCTGCTCAATCTCGTGCAGGGCATGCAATTCGATACGATTTATCACGAGCATTTTTCGTATCCCTCGCTCGATTCCATTATCAACGTGTTCACGACCAACGGCCTCAATGTCTTCGATGTGGAGGAAATTCCGACCCACGGCGGGAGCATCCGCATTTACGCCCAACGTGCGGATCGACGGCCTTATCCGACGCAACAACGAGTGCAGGACTTGCTCGACAAGGAAATAGCAATCGGGATGCGGACAAAGGAGTTTTACAAGACGTTTCAACAGACCGCCGACCGCATTACCTGCGACCTGATTTCCTTTCTCGTCGATTGTCGCAAGGAGGGCAAATCGGTGATCGCGTATGGTGCGGCGGCCAAGGGCAATACCATTCTCAATTATGCGGGAATACGGCCCAATCTTTTGCCCTGCGTTTACGACGCTTCACCGGCCAAAGGGGGGAAGTTTTTACCGGCAAGCCATATTCCGATTTATCCCTCCAGCGAATTTCCGAATCACTATTCCGATTATGTCCTGATTTTGCCCTGGAATCTCACGTCCGAGATCATGACTCTCTATCCCCAGGTGCTAGAGCGCGGAAGCAAGTGGGTAACGGCCATTCCGAGCCTGAAGATTCACAGCAGGGTGGACCCGACCTCCCCGGGTCATTCTTTTACGACGCAGGCATAGATGATATTGCAATCCTCGGGATGCCGCTTTCCGAGTTCATAGGACGCACGGCAAAATTCCGCCCGCCAGTCCTTCTTTTCCCCACCGACCCGGCCCCAACCGAAACCACCCTCGTCCCAGAGGCCGTTTTTGAGAAACCAGTCCATTTGTGGAGTAGAGAGCGATTTATAGAATACGCCACCGGTTTGTTCGACTTTCAACCCGGCCCGTTCCACATCGGCGCAAAGTGTCTTCAGCGAGTAAGACCTGCGATGTCCCACGATCTGAAGATCGAATGGCGAAAGTTCTTCGCATTCGGTCAAGGTACCCATCAAGACGGCGAGCCTGCGATTGATGGCATAGGCATTGGGCACATGGACGAGGAGGGTTCCCTTATCCTCCAGGAAGCTGGCGGCTTTTTGCAGGACGGCGACCGGATCGCTCACATGCTCGAGGACATTGAGCATCGTTACCGTGCCAAAACGTTCCGGGGTGAAAAAGTCTTCGATGAGAGCTTCATGAAACTCGATTTGCGGAAGCGCCTTCCTGGCCAATTCCAGGTGCTTGCCCGAGGCATCGACGCCGACAACCCTGGTAAAAGCGGGGGCGAGCATGGCGGTCAACAAACCGTCTCCGCAGGGCATATCCAGCAAGCTGCTGCCGCGCGCATTTTCCAGGCAGGACTTTACCTGATAATACCCCAGCGCATAGTTATAGCTGTTATAGACCTGCGATCTCGCCCAGGAAAACGATTCCTGAAGTTCCTTTTCCGTGCTCTGAGACATAAGATCTATGTGCCTGCCGTATTTAAATGCGAGACGATGCGCCGAAGGCCGTCTTCGAGGGCTACCGTTGCCTTCCAGCCAATCTCCAGCTCCGCCCTGCCCGCATCCATGGCAATGCAGGCACTATCACCTTCGATGAGAGCCGAGTCAATTTCATTCTGCCCATAAAGCAGATCGCGTAGCATTTCGGCTACCCGGCGCGTGGGCGTCAAGATACCGGTTCCGATATTGAGATTACCGGCGAAGTCGTTATCCACCGCCCGGGCGATGGCATCGACCAGGTCGTCGATGTAGAGCAAATCGAGGGCGGGCAAGCCGTTGGCGTAGCGG
This sequence comes from Bacteroidota bacterium, assembly GCA_903970335.1. Taxonomy (GTDB): domain Bacteria; phylum Verrucomicrobiota; class Verrucomicrobiia; order Methylacidiphilales; family UBA1321; genus JABDGH01. The sequence goes on from CAJCII010000092.1 coordinate 3,429, forward strand.
TGGGTCTTAATGGTTTGAGACCGCTTGATTTTGTCGATGAAGTTATAGATAAATTTCGGCTTGTCGCTGCCGACTCCATAGACCGGACCGGAGCGGAGCATGGCACAGTCGAGGTCTTGCGTACGGCGGCAATGCTCGATCAGCAATTCGCAGAGATATTTTGTCTCGGCATAAGGGCCCTTGGGAAACAGCGGAATGGATTCATCGGCCCTAAGGCAGGTGGAGCGATAGCCGGAATAGACTTCCCAGCCCGACAAGTAGATTAGCTTTAGACGATGCGCCGTACACACATCCAATACATTGCGCAACATGGTCAGTGTATCGCCCAACGCGATATTCGACGTGAAGACCCGCGGATTGGCCAGGTGCACGATGCAATCGATATTATTTTCCCCGACGAGCAGGTTCAGATTGGCGCTTCCCGTGCGAAGATCGAGTTCGGCACGATCCGGGCCGACGACGGCAAAGCGTTCCTTGAGCTTGAGTATGGTCGGTTTGCCCAAGGTGCCATTCCCGCCGGTAACGAGTAGATTCGGTTTTTCGCGAGACGATTTTTTCCTGTCCTGGCCCAGCGCCAGACGCACGGCTTGTAACGGAGCGATCTTGATTTCCTTGCCGCCGGTCGAATCCAGCACGCGTCGCAGAGCCGCTTCGAACGGGATCGATTCATAGAGGGCGAGAATGCCGACGGCGACGGCATTGCTGCGGGAAATGCCGTAGTCGCAACAAACGACCACTTTTTTACCTTCGCGTAAAAACGCACAGCCCGCGTCTATTTTTTTGCGAACGGATTCGGCGCGATTGCCCGCCTTGTCCACCAGATCGCGCACGTCGACGATATTGAGTTCGTGGTCCGGTTGAACGAGCAGCGCGGGGGCAGTTCCCAACTGTGGCGTGATCCAGAGAATACTCATTTCTCCTCCTCTTTGAGGACAATTTTTTCCGTCAGACTGCGCAAGTACCAGCCAGGCTTGATTGGGTTGTCCGTTGGCAGGACGCCAGCGATGAGATAGCCAAGATAGCGATCGATCTCATTAAAGCCTGCGAGCGCGCGGAGATAGGTGGAAGCCGAAAATCTGGGATTAATCTCAAAGGGCATCAAGACGCCATTACGTACGCGTCCCTGGATATTGATCGGTCCACGGCTATCGATCGACCGGGCAATATGCTCGGCCTGGCGGCACAAGTCGGGAAAGCGATCGATGTAACCCTGGGAATATCCGCTGGAGACGACGCCGCCTCGACCACGATACGCGACGGAGAGTTTTGCCTCGAGCACGCGCCGCAAGGCAACCGACCCGGCGATTTGGCCGTCCGGCAGGGAAAGTACGCCGATGGTAAACTCGCCCTCTTCATCGCCGATATATTCCTGAGCGATGGGGACAACGCCGTTCCGCCGGATAAAATCGGCGTAAACGAGGGCTTCTTCCGTCGTCACGGCAAAAAAGACGGAGACACTTCCGCCCGTTCCGGAGGACGGCTTGACGATGCACGGCAGCCCCACCCGGGCGATATCCGCGGCGTCCGTGATAACCTGTGTTTTGGGCACGGAAACGCCGCAGGATGAAAGCTTTTTGAAGGTGGCGTCCTTGTCGGAAAAAAGAGCGACGATTTCCGCGCTATTGGTCACCAAACGAAGGCCTTTCCGCGCCAACGATTCGCTCGCCGCACCGAGCAGGGCATTGGGTTGCTCACCACCGGGGATCAACCATCGGGCACCCGAATCGAGGCAAGCGTCCAACACTTCGTCAACGTAGTTTTTACGATCGATTAAATAGGTCCGGACAAAGGTTTTATCATAGAGTCCGTAGGCGGTCCGGGAAACGTCGCATCCGTAGATTTCATATTTACCGGCGAGAGAAAGCGATTTGCCGATTTCGGTCCCAAGCGAGGCCCCGCCAATACCGGCGACCATAACCTTATGGAGTGAGTTGGAATTATTCACATCCGGTACGAGTACATAGAGGTCAGGACGGTGGCCGGGGTGATTTCAGTCGGAAGAAAAACGTGGGCACCAATAACCGTTGACGTTACACGGTTTTCTGTTTTGATTGCCAGCAGGAAAAGTTATTTCATTACGTATTGGCCTGAAGGAGACACTGCATCCAAATCGTTCGAATCGCGGATCGGTTTATTTTGGAGCGGACCGATTTTCAGGTCTATACCCAAGGTGGAAACATCGGTGTTAGTCCTATCAATCGCCGCTCGGGTGTTGAGCTAGATTACTATGATCGAAAGAAAGCCTATTCCCGTGGCCGGCCCGTGGATTACGGAGAAGGAAATCGAGGCCGTGACCGAAGCGGCAAGGACTTCCTGGTACGGAGGTGCCGGTCGAGCGGTGAAAACCTTCGAGAAAAACATGGCCGCACTGACGAAGCGTACCTTCGCGATAGCCCTGCCGCATTGCACGTCGGGTCTGCACCTGATTCTTCGCACGGCAAAGATCGGGTCGGACGACGAGGTCATCGTGCCGGACATCACTTGGATTGCGACCTCTGCGCCGATCGAATATGTGGGGGCGACGCCTGTTTTTTGCGATGTCGATCCCAGGACCTGGTGCCTGACCGCATCCGCCATCGAGAAAGTCTTAACGTCGCGGACCCGGGCCATCGTTGCCGTGAATCTTTATGGCGGAATGCCGGATTACGCGGCGATCGAGCAACTGGCCAGGGAGCGCAATCTGCTTTTGATCGAGGATGCGGCCGAGTCGATCGGTTCTCGTTACCAAAAAAGGCCCTCCGGTAATTTTGGCGACGCCAGTGTCTTCAGTTTTCACGGCTCAAAAACCGTGACCACAGGCGAAGGCGGCATGTTGGTCCTGGACAATCCCTCTTTCTACGAGCGCTGCTGCTTTCTGCGCGATCATGGTCGCCCCCCGGGGGACCGTTTTTTTCAAAATACGGAGGTGGCGTTTAAATACAAGATGACCGATTTGCAGGCAGCCCTGGGCAACGTTCAAGTCAGCCGCCTCGACGAGCTGGTGGAGCGGAAACGCCAGATTTTTTCCTGGTACGCCGAACGACTGAAGATACCGGGCACGCAATTGAACGAGGAACCCGCCGACGTTTTCAATACCTACTGGATGACTTCGCTCGTCTGGAACGAGGACCATGCTTTCTCGAAGTTCGAGTTAATGAAACATCTCCAGGAGCGGGGCATCGATACCCGTCCTTTCTTCAGCCAGCTTTCTTCCATCCCCGCGTACAAGGGGCGTTTTCGCTGCGATGAAAGCCGCTGTGAAAATCACGTGGCCACGCGGCTGAGCGAACGCGGCATCAACCTTCCTTCCGCGCTGTGCCTGACGGAGGAGCAAGTGGACTATACCTGCAAGACCGTTACGGATTTCTTTAAGGGAAAGTGAGTTGCCCATCCATCGGTCGTGTCGGTATCGTCACCCGGTGGTCTTGCGAAAACTGTCCCGGATGCGTTGGTACTGCCGATCGAGCTTGCGGGTGCCCCGCGAGATTTCCTTTAAGATCCGGCTTCGCACGGTTTTTTTCGGAGGCTGTGCAGGAGGTTCGGTCACCCGCTGGTCATAATGGACGCCCGGCGGCGCCAATCCGGCTGGAACGAAGTCGATATCGAGCGAAAATTTTTCGATCAGCGAGGTGATTTTGGGAAGCTCCGGTTCCGAGTAAAAGAGGTGCTTGCGGACTTCCTCGATTTCCGGGCTGGCGAGGTTCTGCTTGAAAGCGCTGAGGCTACCTTTCCAAACGGCGGGCGGCTCGTAGGTGGAGCGGAGCACCGTGCTGAAATAGAGCGAGAAGGCGCGACGGAACAGTTCCTGGCAATCATCGAAAGTACGCCCGGTCGCGTCGGAGAGAGCTTCGGAGAAAGCATGTTGAAATATCCCCAGGTGCCTGGAAAAATCGGGACCGAAGACGAAAGTCGACTTCCATCCGTCTTCCACCGTGGGGCGACCGTTGCGAATCGTATAGAGGAGCGGCAAGCGCTTGATCTTGCCTTCCATCAGGCAAAACATGGCATCGGCCATTTCAATGAGCGCGTAACTCTCGGTGAAGTCCTGGGGAAAGGCAGCAATCATCCGGTTAATTCGTTCGAGAGAATTCCTCCAGACGGTGGTGCGGCGCACGCCATAGGTCACATGAGCGTAATCTTGGAATTGGTTCCAGACCCGCTCCTCCGGGGTCGCTTCATCGCGGCCCAGGTTGAAGGAGTCTTCCCCCAGACGAAAGCCATTGGCATACCGGAGAATCGAAACGAAATAACCCTGGCAGGCCGCGTAATCGGGATTTTCACTCAGAAACTGCTCGCATTTCACCAGGCTGGTGGAGATGGGAAAATCGTCGTCCGCGCAAAAAAGAACCAATTCCGACGCAATGTCTTTTAAGCCCTGAAGCCATTTCGCGCAGGGATGAATTGTCTCGGGATAGGTGTGGTGGGTTATTTTGAAACGGGAGGAAAGTTCCCGACAAATCTCCGCATTCTGGGCAATGATCTCCTTGTTACTGGAATCGAGCACCACCACCGTGCCGACGATCGCATCGTCGGCCAGATGCTGCAGAAGCCTGCGCAACCCGATGGGCCTATTGAAGGTACTTGCTAGGACAGTTGTCTTTTCGAGCATCCGTCAAGCACGATACCGGCGCGGCCTGACGGGCCGCAAGCGATATTGGGGCTGTCCGAAAAATCGTCGGCAAATAACCGGTTGATAAAAGTAACCGATGAAGTAGAGTCTTATACTTAAAAAATTAACTTAACTCAAGTTTTTAAGCTCTGAAAAGAGAGTGCTCCCGATAAAAACCCTCCAAAATAAAATTATGAAAACTATTCAAAACATCTCCGTCGCCTTGGTGGCGTTCGCCGCCATCTTCATCTCTCAAGTCGTTCCCGCCCATGCGGATAACGAAAAACTCGACTTCACCCTCGTCAATAAGACGGGCTATGGCATCAAAGCCATCTATATCGCTCCAAGCGCCTCGACCGATTGGGGCGATAATATCCTCGAAAAGACCTTGGAAAATAGCGACGAACTGGCCATTAGTTTCGATGCCAAGGAAAAGGCCGAAAAGTGGGACCTTCGCATCGAATGGGTCGATGGTGGCGATGCGGTCACCTGGAAAGAATGCAAGTTGACGGAGATCACCAAAATCACGCTGCATTACGACCGCGACAAAGACACGACCTCGGCAGATATCGAGTAGGCTCAATCCCCAAGCCCGCATGGTCTGTGCGGGACTTTGGTTTTCATGGGGCGCTTTCGATAATTGGAAGCGCCCCTCAGGTCGGACTTAGAGCGTACTGATCTTTGCCTGTAAAGTTTCAAACGGCGCGGTCAGGTGCACCGAAGCGCCGGTGGTCATCAGGATGGTATGGCCCGATTTTCCCTCCGTCTGCACTTCGCGGACCAGGGCGATGTTCACAAAGGCGGAGCGGCTGGCCCGGAAAAAGCGGTTGGGATTCAGGCGCGACTCCAGGTTCAGCATCGTCTCGCGCCACAGGAGGCAGCGCTTGTCCAGCGTATGCACCTCGACATAATTTCCGCTGGCCTGGAGCACGACGATTTCCGCCACGGGCAGGATGAACCACCGCGCTCCGTCCTTCACGGCCAGCCGCTCCGGGTACTCCGGCGCGCGGTTTTGCGGCAAGGCCTCGAGCAGGGCATCGAGTTTGGCCGCGACTTTTTTTTCCGAGCGATTTGCCAGCAAGGCACGGACCCGATCGAGACTTTCCCGCAGGCGTTCCCGTCGAAACGGTTTGAGCAGGTAATCGATGGCGTGGACTTCAAAGGCGCGGACGGCGTGCTCGTTAAACGCGGTGACAAAAACGATCAGGGGACGGTCCTCATTCGGCACGGCGCGGAGGAACTCGAAACCGTCCATACCCGGCATTTGAATGTCCAAAAAAATCAGATCGGGATCGTGCTTCGCCAGCGCCTCCAACGCCTTGAGGCCATTCTCGCATTCCCCGACCACCGAAATAGCCGGTTCCGCCTCCAGCGCCTGGCGCAGCCGTTGCCGGGCCGGCGCTTCGTCATCGACAATAAGAACTTTCACAGCGATTTTTTGTGGGTTAACCCGCCACGGCGGGCATTTCGAAACGGGCGGTGATGCCCCCATGGTGATTCGGAATCAGGTCGAAGCCGACCTTGCGATTCGGATAGGTCGCGGCAAGACGACCCCGTGTATTTGCGACCCCGACGCCATGTCCGCTCGTGGTCGCCGTGCTCCGACCCGCACCGCTGTCCTCCACTTCCACCACCAGGCTTTCCGCCATGCGCTCGCTGCGGAGCCGGATCGTCGCGCCGTCGGCATGAGGCTCGACCGCGTGTTTGATGGCATTTTCCACCATCGGTAGCAACAGGAGCGGCGGAACCGAGCAGGCCAGGGTGTCCAGCGGGATCGTCTCCTCGACTTTCAGTCGCGCCCCATAGCGCGCCCGTTGCACGGTCAGGTAGCTGCGCACCAGATCGAGCTCCTGCCGGAACGGTATCAGGTTCTTGTCCTTCGTCTCCAAAGTCGCGCGGAGCAGATTGCTCAGGCAGAGCAAAACTTCCTCGGCCTTGGCCGGGTCGGTGTGCACCAGGGAGGTCAGCGTGTTCAGCGTGTTGAAGAGAAAGTGGGGTTGGAGTTGCAACTGCAGGGCCTGGAGTCGTGCCGTCGTCAATTGCGTCTCCAGTTCCTGCGCCTGCCGTTCCTTCTCCAGCGAAAAGCGCCTCAGCTTGATGCTGCCGACGAGCAAGACCGCAGAAACGTAGAGCGGCAGGCCGACCGGCAGGGTATGCTCGAGCGTCGGCATCAAGTTATCGTGGGGCGGAGGCAATCGGCGATCGTGCCGTTCTTCCAGGGTGATCGGTGGACGGAGGGAAGGAGGAAAGGCGTCGTTTTCCATCATCTCGTCGGTCGGCCCCAAGGGCGCCCCGGCTTCTCCAGGAGGCGGCGGCAGGAGATGAGCCAACGCGCTTGCCGCAGCCAGAAGGACCGAGCAGGCCACCACATGCCCGACGATGAATTTCCAAATGCCCACGCCGCCGGGAGGCAGAAGATAGCCCATCAACAACATCAAGGGACTAACGAGGATCCACGGCGTCCAGAGCGCAAAGGAACCCAGCACGGCATCCGGCAGCGGCTGCATGGCCGCCCACGAGATTTGCGTGGCAAAAAGAAAAATCAGGATGAGCCAGAAGGAGACGTAGCCCAGAAGCGCGCGGATGAGAAAGGCATAGTCACGCTCGTCGATAAACACAATGGCGACCGTACCAACTTTTTTCTCGATCTTCAAAACAATGCGCCGGGACGAAAATTCATCCCAAAACCTGCCGGTTTTGTCCCAAGAAAGGCGGTTTTCATCCCCTCGTGCTGGCGTACGGGTGGCGACCGTGAAATAGTCCCGTCATGAAAGCGAAACACTTCCTCTCGCCCGCCCTCTCGAAAATCGTCGGCGGCTTGAGTTTGGCCTTTTTCCTGTCCGCCGTGATCCTGCAAGCCGACGACAGCACGGAAGCCGCGAAAATCTGGGCCGAGTCCCTGCGCCTGGAGCAAAACTCCGACTACGCCAGCGCCCTGGAAAAGATGAGCGACTTCGCCCGCGTTTCCCCGGACACGTATTTGTACCAAGTGCGCTGCGGTTGGCTGGAGTATATGAGCAAAAACTACGACCAGGCGGCGGAGAGTTATCTTGCGGCCTCGAAAATCGAACCCGCTGCGCTCACCCCGTTTCTCGGCCTGATCTACACCTACGAAGCCTCCGCGCAAAGGCCGAAGGCGATCGAGGCCTGTCATGAGGCACTGCAACGCGACCCGGTCAACTACACCGCCACGAAAATGCTCGCGGCCATCAGCTACGAGAACGGCGATTTTCTCGAGGCGGCGCGCAATTACCAAAACCTGCTGCGCGTTCATCCCGAGGACGAAACGCTCCTGAGCGGCACGGGCTGGTCGCTCTTGAAACTCAATAAAATGCCAGAGGCCGCCGCCTGCTTTCAGCGCCTCCTCGTTCTTTCACCCACCTATCCCTATGCCACCGTCGGATACCAAACGGCACAGGGGAAGACCACCGAGTAACTCCATCCCAAGGACGCCCACCATGCACCCTCGCCTCATTTCGGATCTCGTCGTCAGCCCCAACGGCTTCGGCTTTCGCGCCGACACCGGGGACGTTTACCGGTTAAACCCCACCGCCCGACAAATCCTCGAATGGCTGCAGGAGGGCGAAGACGAAATCTGGATCGCCCAGACCCTCGCCGAAACCCACCAACTGCCCCTGCCAGCTATCCGCCGCGATCTCTCCGCGTTCTTCGAAAACCTGCGCAACCTCCACTTGGTCCAACCCGATGACAACCTCTAATCTTCCCCTCGTCGCCGTCAGCGGCCTCGGTCGCGGCGAAAGCCCCCAGCCCGGGCCCGCCGTCATCGCCAGCCTGAAACGGCGCTGGCCCGATCTTCGCGTGGCCGGACTCGTCTACGATGCGCTCGAAAGCGGCGTCTACATCGACGACGGCCCGGAAGCGGCTTTTACCCTTCCCTATCCCTCCTGCGGCGGAAAAATCCTGCTCCAGCGCATCGACGAAATCCGGGAGCGCTTTCCGTTCACCGTGCTCATCCCGACCCTCGATGTCGAGATGGAACCCCTGCTCGGTCTGAGCGCCGAATTGGCCAAACGGGGCATCGAGACGATGCTGCCCGAAGCCGATGCCTTCAAGGCCCGGAACAAGCAGAACCTGCCCCAGCTCGCCGAACGGGCGGGCGTGTTGACGCCCCGTACCATCGCCGTGCACGACCCCGCCGAAGCCGCCGAATGGACCTATCAGCTCGGAGGTTCCGCGATGATTAAAGGCCCGTTCTACGATGCCAGCCGCGCCGACTCGCCCGCCCAGGCCCGCGCCCAGGCCAGCCGCATTCTCCTCGAGTGGGGCGGACCGCTGCTGATCCAGGAGCGCCTGACGGGTGAAGAGTACGACCTGCTCGCCGTCGGCGATGGCCTCGGGGACACCCTCGGTTCCTGCGCCATCCGCAAGCTCGTCGTTTCCTCCCGCGGCAAAGGCTATGCCGGAATCACCGTTGGCGACGAGGACCTGCACCGGGCCGGCACCGTGCTCATGTACGCCCTCAAGTGGCGCGGCCCGTGGGAGTGCGAATTCATCCGCACCAAGGACGGTCTCTTCCACCTCATCGAGATCAATCCCCGCTTTCCCGCTTGGGCCGATTTTCCCGCTGCCATCGGCACCAATCTCGTCGCTGCCGCTTTGCGCCAAACTCTCGATCTGCCCGAAGAAGAACTCTACGACGTACCTGCGGGCAAAGTCTTTCTCCGTCACAGCGTGGATATCGTTTGCGACGCCACCGACTTCAGCCGCCTCGCCGTGGAAGGCCATCTTTTCCGTCAACCCATTACCCAATCATGAAAACACTCCCCTTCGCCTACGAACCTCCCCGCATTGAAGTCCTCGAAGTCGGTCGCATGAACGGCTCCGCCTACGGCACTCATAGCGAATCGTGCGACACCATCGACGGCGTTCCGGTCGCCGATTTCCTCGCCGCGCACGGCTCGCCCCTCTTCGTCTTTTCCGAGCGGACGCTGCACGAGACCTATCGACGGGCCCATGCCGCCTTTTTCAAGCGCTACCCCAACACCCAGTTCGCCTGGTCCTATAAGACCAATTACCTCAAGGCCATCTGCAACGTCTTCCACGAGGAAGGCGCGTGGGCGGAGGTCGTGTCCGAGTTCGAGTACCAAAAGGCCCGCGCCCTCGGCATTCCCGGTCGGCAAATCATCTTCAACGGCCCCCACAAGCCGCGTCCGGTCCTGCGCCAGGCCCTCCGCGAAGGTGCCCGCATCCAGATCGACCACTTCGAGGAACTCGTCATGGTGGAGGAAATCGTCGCCGAGGAGCTGATCGACGCACCCGCCATCTCGTTGCGCGTCTACCTCGATGCGGGCATTCGTCCGGTCTGGTCCAAGTTCGGGTTTAACCTCGACGACGGCGAGGCCTGGCGAGCCGCCCAGCGCCTGCACCACGGCGGCATCGTCAAGCTCACCGGCCTCCACACCCATCTCGGCACCTACATTCTCGACCCGGGTGCCTACCGCACCGCCGCGCGCAAGCTGATGGCCTTCGCCAAAAAACTCAAGGACGAACTCGGCCTTGAGATCGACACACTCAACCTTGGCGGCGGGTTTGCCTCGCGCAACACCCTCCACGGCCAATACCTGCCTGCGGAGCAAGTTGTGCCCAGCTTCGACGCCTATGCGGAAGCCATCAGCGACGGCATCCTGGATCGACTCGAACCCGGTCAGGCCGCGCCCAAGCTCATACTCGAAACCGGACGCGCCATGGTCGACGAAGCCGGGTATCTCCTCACCACCGTGGTCGCCAACAAGGTCAATCGCCTCTACGCGGACGCTCCGCCCGTTCCCCTTCAGGGCAAAGGCCCTAGCATGAAGTTGCCCGATTCCACCCCGACCCGCGGTTCTCATGCCCTGCTCGTCGATGCCGGCGTACATCTCCTCTATGCCGCCAACTGGTACCGCTTCAAAATCGTCCCCGCCCGGAAGACCCCGGGGATGCCCACGCCGACCACCCTCTACGGTTGCCTCTGCATGAACATCGACGTTATTCAGGACGCGACGCCGCTGCCCGCGCTCAGTCCCGGCGATGCCCTCGTCGTGCATCCGGTCGGCGCTTACAACCTGTCTCAGTCGATGCAGTTCATCGCCTATCGCCCGCGTGTCGTCATGGTCATGGAAGACGGGCGCGTCGAAGTCATTCGCGAGCGGGAAGACCTCTCCTACGTGGAACAATTGGAACGGATGCCCGCCACCCGTCGTCAACTCAAGGAGCTCGCCTTCGCATGAACAGCTTCACCCAAACGATCTCGACTTACACCCGCGCCCTCTGCGTCGCCTACGCCTCGGTCCTGTTCAACTACAGTCCTTGGTTCGGACTGGCCATCATGGCCACCACTTTCCTCGTCCCGGTGCATGGGGTGACCGGTCTGGCCGGTACGATTCTGGCCCTGGCCGTGGCGCGCGGCGCGGGTTTCTCCGCCAAAAGCCTCGAAGATGGCCGGTTGATCTACAACTCCGCCCTCTCCACGCTGCTCCTTTCTTGCTGGTATCCGCTCGGCTCCGAGAGCTGGCCTTCCTATCTTCTCCTGCTCGTGCTCGTCTCCGTTGCGGCCCTCGCGCTTTCCGTTTTGCTTAATCATTACTCGATTCTCCTGAACGGTGTCCCGGCCATGAGCCTTCCGTTTTGGTGCCTCGGCACCGCGCTACATTGGTTCCTCGTCGAGAAGGGATACCCCTGGGCTTACATTGCCTCGTTCCAAAACGATGGCTGGCCCGACCTCCTCCGCACATGGTCCCTGGCCCTCGGCGAAATCTCCTTCACCGCCTCGCCCTGGGCGGGCGTGATCGTCACCCTGCTCCTGCTGGCCGCGTCGCGCCTCCATGTTCTCCATGCGTTGGTCGGCTTTTCTGTTGCCTGGCTCCTGCTCGGGACCATGGGATTCCCATTGGAAACCACCTCGTGGCTCTATCTCAACTGCATCCTCTGCGCCATGGCCCTCGGCGGCGTTTTCTATACCCCCTCGCGTCCCGCTCTTTTGCTCGCCGCCCTCGGTTCCGGTCTGTGCGCGGCGCTCGGCATGGCCCTGCTCCGGGTTCTGCCTCTCGTTGATGCCCCGATCCTGACCCTCCCGTACATCGTCGTCACCCTCGGTCTCGTTTCCGCTCTTCGCTGGCGTACCGCCTATGGTTCCCTCCGCCCCGTGCTCTTTCCCGCCAAAAACCCCGAGGCTGCCTTCCGCACCGCCCAATTACATGCCGCCCGCGCTCCCGAAGCCGAACTCCCCCACCTCGCTCCACCCTTCGAAGGCGAGTGGGTCGTCACCCAGGGATTCGACGGTGGCATCACCCATTCCGGTGCCTGGCAGTACGCGCTCGATTTCGAAGTCGCCAACCTCGCGCATCGCAGCTCCCGCCCCCGCAGCGCGGAACTCTCCGATTACCCCAGCTTCGATGCGCCCATCATCTCCCCGGCGGCGGGCCGCATCGTGCAGATCGTCGACGACGTGAAAGACAACCCCATCGGGCAGACCAACCTCGAGCAAAACTGGGGAAATCTTGTCGTTTTGGAAATCGCCCCGCACCTCTACGCCCTGCTGTGCCATTTCCGTTTTCGTGGCCTTCGGGTCCGTGAAGGCGAGCGTGTGCGCCAGGGCCAGTTGCTCGGTTACCTCGGCAACTCGGGCCGCTCTCCTCTGCCGCATCTCCACCTCCAAATGCAGACCAGCCCCGAGGTCGGTGCGCCGAGCATTCCTTTCCGTCTCCACGGTTATCGCACCCCGGTCGAAGGAAACGCCGCCGGACGCTATCGCTTCACCGGGCTGCCTCGCGAACAGGAAGCCCTCAGCGGTTGCCGAACCGTCCGCTGGCTGACGCAGACCGCCGCGCATTGGGCAAACGAGGAACAAAACTGCCGGATCATCACGTCGCAGGGTGAAAGCGAAGAACGCCTCGCCCTGTCCGCCGAACCCTACGGCGTTCTCTGCTGGCGCTCCCTGCCCCACGGAACGGAATTCCGCGGCCAAATCGTCGCCGGTGTTTTCACCCCGCTGAGTTACCACGGGTCGGAGCAGAGCATCCTTCGCCTGCTCTGGCTCGCGGGCCGGATTCCCCTCGCTCCCTACTCGGGAATGGAGTGGGAAGAGTCGATCGACCTCGACTTCGGCACTCATCCACTGATGCGTCCGCTACGACAACTGCTCGCCCCCTTCCTGAATCTCCGCCCGCAGTGCCTTCAAGGCAAGGCCACTCATTACGATCCCGACAACCAACGCTATCAGGTGAGCTGCACCCTGCCCGACCGCACCGCCACCCACCGCGCCTCGTCCTTGGAATTTATCTTCGGTGCCGGACTCCGCCTCGTTTCCATCCGGCATGAAACCGCCCAAGGTTGGCTGCGCTCCATCGCTTCGGAAAAGGCTCGCGATCGGATTTCCGTCCCAAAGAACTTTCCTGTCCCTGCCCTGAGATAATTCCATGAAAACGCGTCGCCCGGTCTCTCTCTGGTCGCTCTCCCTCCTGCTTCTCAGTCCTGCGATGGCGCAGGCCCATGTCCTGCCCGGTGAAGACGGCTTCGTCTCCGGCCTCGTCCACCCCGTGCTCGGTTGCGATCACCTGCTCGCCATGGTCTCCGTAGGCATTCTCAGTGCCCAGATCGGTGGCCGCGCCCTGTGGAACGTCCCCGCCGCTTTCCTTTCGACGATGGTCCTCGGCGGCGTCCTCGGCCTCGCCGTCGTCCCCATCCCCTCCGTGCCGACCGGCATTGCCGTTTCGGTCATGGCCCTCGGTGCCGCCATCGCCGCCGCCCCCCAAATGCCCATTCCCCTCGGCATGATCTTCGTCGGCGTCTTTGGGATTTTTCACGGACATGTCCATGGCGTGGAATTGCCTTATATCACCCGTCCCTGGCTCTATGCCGCCGGTTTTATTCTCGGCACGGCGGGTCTGCATCTCACCGGCGTCGGTCTCGGGCTGGTCTCGAAAATAACCAAATTCGGCCCCGTTACCCTGCGTCTCGCCGGTGCCGCCATCTCCTGCTTCGGTGTCTCTTTTTATCTCGGCTTCTGAAAATCGCTGCCCCCAACCTCCCGTGAAAAAACTCTGGATCGCCCTCGTCCTGCTCGTCTATCTCGCGATGATCCTCACTGCGCCGCCCGGCAATGCCATCCTTCACCTCGAAAACGACGAACTTGTCGCCCCGCCCTTCGCCAATAAAGTCTCCATTACCGAGTCGGGCGACGATCGCATCGTCGAATCCAACGGCGTTCCGCACCATCGCATCGGTCTCTTTCCCGGTCCGGGCAATCCCAATACCCTGCGCGAACAAGATTACCATTTTCGGATTCCGCTTCATCCCCGCGACACCGGACACGACACCTCGATCGAAAACGTCAGGCTCTTCGGCGTTGCCCTCGACGGCGTCGTCTTCGATCCCGGCACGGCGGCTTATTGGCATTTCGATTCCGCCTGGCATGTCGAGGCCATCGTGCAGGGTCGGCGCGACCTCGGCATCGACCTCAGCAACGCCCATGTCCAGCCCAATGGTGCTTATCACTATCACGGCCTTCCCACCGGCCTGATTCAGGAACTCGGCGACGATACCAAAATGAAGCTCATCGGCTGGGCCGCCGACGGCTATCCTATTTATAACCAACTCGCGTATCGCGATGCCTCCGATCCCTCCACTCCGCTGGTCAAGCTCCGGTCCTCCTACCGGCTGAAGGAGGGAAACCGTCCCGATGGTTTCTCTGGCCCGGGTGGCACCTGCGACGGCACCTACACCGCCGACTACGAGTATGCCCCCGGTTCGGGCGATCTGGACGAAAACAACGGTCGCTCCGGCGTGACCCCGGAATTTCCCCAAGGCACCTACTACTACGTCCTCACCGATAGCTTCCCCTACATCCCGCGCTCGTTCAAAGGAATCCCCGATCCCAGCTTTGCCGCCCATGGACACCTTGGAGGTGGCCCTCCCGGTGGTCCCGGCGGGCCTGGTGGTCCCCCAGGTTTTCAACCTCCGCCACCACCGCCTTTTTGAATCCCGCTTTCCGCTCACAACCGGAAATGCTCAGGGCACGAAACTCTGGGCTTTGAGCCAGGCGTAAACTTTATCGAGCCAACCCGGCGGCGATGCAGGCTTACCGAAACCGAAGCCATGTCCGCCATGCGGATATTCCTGAAGGGCGGACGTCACACCCGCCTTTTGCAGCGCCGCGTACATCAGGCGACTATTTTCAATCGGAACGGTGTGGTCGTCCTGCGCCGCCACTAGGATCGTCGTCGGCGTCTGGGCCGTGACCTGCGTGTCGTTGGAAAGACTCTGCACCAGCGCCGGATCGGGATTCGGCCCGAGCAGATTGGCCTTGCTCCCGCCGTGGGTGAGGCCGTCCTTCATGCTGATCACCGGATAAACCAGCACGGCAAAATCGGGGCGGCAGCTTTGATGGTCGACAGCATCGGAAGCGGTGGCATCGCCTGCATCGAAATGCGTCTCCAGCGTCGATGCGAGGTGCCCGCCCGCCGAAAAGCCCATCACGCCGACTTTCGTCGGATCGATTTTCCAGTCGGCGGCATGGCTGCGGATCAAGCGGATGGCCCGCTGCGCATCGAGCAGCGGAACGGGATGCCGATACCCGTCCCCCGGCAGGCGATACTTTAAGACAAACGCGGCGACTCCATGACGCTGGAAATACTGCGCTTCGTTGATGCCCTCATATTGCATCGAGAGATGGCCATATCCGCCGCCGGGGCAAATCACCACCGCCGAGGTCGGACCGCTCGCGTTCTGCGGCAGGAATACGGTCAGCGTCGGGATGTCGTTCGGGGTGCTGCCGTGGCTTTGTGGAACCGGGCCTTGCCAGAGGGGTGTCACAATCTGGGCTTGGGAGGTCGCCTCCAGCGCGACCATCCCGATCGGAAACAGAAGGTGACGAAATCGCATGGAACGATTCTGTGCGCAGGGCACTTAATATTTCATGCCCTGCGATGCCAGATGTTGCAACGCCATGGCCACGAGTTCCTCCACCGTATGGCGTCCCGAGTCCAGCCGCAACGCATCCGGCGCACAGGTCAGCGGCGAATGCTGACGCTGCTGGTCGAGCTTGTCCCGTTTCTCGATGACATCCTTTTCACCCTGTTGAGTCCGCCGCTGCGCCCGGATGTCCGCATCCGCATCGAGGAAAAACTTATACGGCGTTTGTGGAAAAACGACCGTCCCGATGTCGCGCCCCTCCATGACCACCGGGGCCAGTCTCGCCAAGTCTTGCTGCTGCGCGACCAGAAGCTTGCGCACCGCCGGGACCTGCGCCGCCAGCGAGACCCCGGCGTTGATCTTGTCCTCCCGGACGTGCGGGAGCGGATTGAGTCCGTCGATCTGGAACACCAGCTCGCCGTTCTCCAGTCTCGACTCGATGGCCGCGCCCTCGATTTCGCGGCTGACGGTGATGAGGTCGCCCAGATCGATCTCTCGTTGCTGGAGGTACCAGGTCACGCCTCGGTACATCGCCCCGGTGTTGACATAAACGTAGCCGAGACTTTGCGCCAGGCTCCGCGCAAAAGTGCTCTTGCCGGATGCGGCGGTGCCATCGATGGCGATAACGGGATGGTTCGGTTGAGACATGATTGGTACTCAAGCAAAGCCCGCTCACGCCCGGTTGTGAATGAAAAAATCGCCTGACGCGACTCTTTCACTCTCGAAAAATCATGCGCGCCTCGACCAGCACCGCACCGGCGACAACTAAAGCCTACTTCCGCCCGAGCGGCTCGTCCATCGTCGGTTGGCCCGTCTTGCGCACGTCCCCGACCGTTTCCGTCATCCGCAGGAACGAGAGCAACGCACTGCGCGTCTCCACCCCGTCGCCCGAAGTCGCGTTGATCGGGATATGGAACTGCCCATCCGGAAATACGAAGTGATACGAGAACGTGCCGTCCTTGCTCAGCGTGATATCCTGCCCGTCGATCCGCACCTTCGCGTCGGGAGTCGTGCCGCCGTAGATGATCAACTCTGCGTTGACGTGCATGTGGAAGCCCCGCTCTGGCGCACCGAAGGATGCTCCGAACGGACTGCTCAGGCTCGTCACCCACGCCCCGGCGCTGGACGTCCATTGGCCCGAGGACAGGACGTTCTCGAACCGCTTGCGCAAAATCTCGGTGATCTCGAACGAACCGACCATCCGCCGCCGGATTTCCTCGTCGCCCAAGTATTCCAGCAATTCTTCGCTTTCCTTCGGGGTGAGATCGCGTGGCACGCGGGCCTGGAAGGGAAGTTCCGCCTCGCTCGTCTGAAGTCGCACCAGCGTGTCCGCCAGTTGCTCCTCGGGTTTCGCCTGCGCCGCGATCATGTCGTACAGTTCGCGGAACGAGATGGTGAATGGAATGGTGACAAACTTCGCATTCGTGTTCGGCGAGAGCGTGTCGCGCGGGGTCCGTACTTCGGATGACCGGGCCAGGATTTCAAATCCGCCGTCCGCCCGATAATAACCGAGCTGAGCGATAAAACTGGTATCGGGGCGGTTGACCTGAATGTACCAGTTCTTATGGCTGTCCCAGACATGGATTTGCTGGATGCGCCCTTCGTTCGGCACGTAGACCTCGAGGAAAATTTTCCCGTCATGCGCCGCGTGCGCGGCTTCCTGGTATTGGACCGGGCTTAAGTCCCAGTAAGCAAAGAGAATGTACGGATCGCGCGCGACCAAAAAGAGCTTCTTGGAACCATACGACTCCGGCAGGTAGCCTAAAAATTCGTAGGCCGGCAGTTGTGTCGGTGTGACAATCGGGGCCACCGGCGCGGGCGTGGGCACCACCGGTGCGGGCGACGACGACGGGGATGAATCCGTATTCACGAAGGACCGAATGCGGGGCGGCTCTTTTCGGGGAGCGGGTTCGTTGTTCGTGGGCATAAAATTTTCCTCTTTGCGATGCAGCGGTTGGCTAGCACGTCTCACGCCAATCTTTTCTCTAAGATTGAGGCAAGTGTAATTGAGGTGGAATGACCACCTCGTTTCGGATCCGGCCTGCGGACAACAATCCCTCGTGAGACACCACAGCCCGATACGCCTAGACTAATCCCATGCGCATGGCAACTGGCAAGGAAAATTATGTGACAACTTGATGCCGTTCGCATTGCGGTCACAAGTTTCTGACAAAAAGTCGGTTACATCGAAAAAATACCGCAAAATACTACTTCGGAGGGGACGGAGCCACCGCGTTGATCGTCACCGAACCATCTTTCAGCCCATCTGCCGTAGCTTTGACCTCAATCTGCCCGGTCGCCGCCGTGGCCCGGATAATCGCAATGCACGTCCCATCGTAGGCGTGACGGTCGGAAGCCTGAAAAGGCTCGTGGCTGTTCACGTCCCCCGAGTCCACCGCCGCCACCGCGCCCGGACCGGAGACGGAAAAAGTGATCGAATCCGCAGCGGAAGGCACCGGCACATTGTTGTCGTCGACCACTGTCGCCCGGACATACGCAACATCGTCCCAGTCCGGGGAAAGATTGTCCTCGTCCGTCGTCAGCAGGATTTTCGTCGCCTGTCCGGCGGTTTGCAGGGTCTGGGTCGCGACTTCCTGCCCCCCGTTTCTGCCCGACGCCTTCAGCGTCCCCGGTTGGAAATCCACATCCCAGAAGCGTGGTGAATCGTCGTCGGGCTTCGGCTTCGAGCCGAGCGATTGGTCGTTGAGGAAAAGCTCCACGTCGTCGCAATTACTATAGACCTCGACCTTTTCCGTGTGCGAACTGGTGTCCTTCGGCGACCAGTCGGACGTGCGCCGGGGAAACTTCTGCGGCTCGCCAGCCTGATTGTCGGTATCTTCGTCTCCCTCGTTGCGCGCGATGTACACCATCGGTTTGCTGTCCCACCAGCTTTGCCGTTGATAAGCCAGTGGCCGCGGCCAGTCGGTCCGATCCAGCAGCCCGTCTTTGGAGGCCACCCTGGGCCAGGCCTTCGCTTCGCCGAGATAATCGACCCCCGTCCACAGAAATTGCCCGGCATACGCCGGATTGTCCCGCATGATCACCCAGTAGGCGCGATCATGGCCGTTCTCCGTGCCGATGATCTTACGGTCCGACTTCTCCTCGTGCGCCGCGACCAGTTCCTTCTCGCGGTAATTTTGGCCCACGACATCCAGCATATCGGCCAAGCCGTCGTCGTAATCGTGACTCGAGTTGGGCCGGAACAACGCCTGGGTCACCGGGCGCGTCGGGTCGTTCTGATGAAACGCATCGACCAGCCCCTTGAGGATGCCCTTGGCCAGTTCCGCATTCGGCGTGTCGTGAATTTCGTTGCCCGCACTATAAAGAATGATGCTCGGATGATTGCGGTCCCGCCGAACGCTGTCCGTCAGGTCGGTGATCGACCAGTCCTTGAAATAAAGATGATAATCGTAGGGATTCTTCGCGACCGTCCAGCAGTCGAACATCTCGTCCATGACCAGCAGCCCGAGCCGATCGCACACGTCGAGGAACTCCGGCGACGGCGGATTGTGGCTCGTGCGGATCGCATTCACCCCGAGATCCTTCAGCGCCGACAGTCGCTTCTCCCAGGCCCGCAACGGCACCGCGCTGCCCAAGGCGCCCACGTCGTTGTGCAGACAGACCCCCTTGATCTTGAAATTCTTCCCGTTCAGCCAAAACCCGGTATCCGCGTCGAAATGAAATTCCCGGATCCCAAATGGCGTCATCTCGTCGTCCACCGTCGTGGTGCCCTCCTGCACCTGGCTCACCACCCGGTAGAGCGCTGGGTGATCGAGATCCCAGAGTTGCGGCGTGGTCACCGGGATGTCCTGCTGAAAATCGACCGATTGCCCTGCCGCGACCGACTGGTTCGCCTGCACCGTCTGCACCGTCTGCCCGGTCGGGTCCAGCAGCGTCAACTGCACCGTGACTTGTTGCTCGGCATCGGACTGATTCACCACGGTGCTCTGCACATGTACCGTTGCATTGTCCGCGCTCACGCTCGGTGTCGTCACAAAGGTGCCCCAATGATCGAGATGCACCGGGTCCGTCACCACCAGCCGGACATGGCGATAAATCCCGGCTCCCGAGTACCACCGTGAGGCGGGCTGCTCCGAGTCGTCCGCGCGCACCGCCAGCACATTCGGCGCATTGTCCCCAAAGGTCAGGTGCCCTGTCAGTTCGTAACGAAAACTCACGTAGCCGTAAGGCCTCTTGCCCAGGTGAAAACCGTTGATCCACACGTCGCTGTTGGCCATCACGCCGTCGAAATCGACGAACACCTTCTTTTGCGCGTCTTCCTCCGGCAGCGTGAAATGCTTCCGGTACCAGCCGACCCCGGCAGGAAGAAATCCGCCCTGCCCGCCCGTCGGGTTGCTTTCATCGAACGGCCCTTCGATGCTCCAGTCGTGCGGCACACTCAGCGCCCGCCACGAGGAATCGTCGAAGTCCGGCGCCTCCGCGCCCTTCGCGTCGTCTTTCAGAAATTGCCAGCCCGGATCGAACGACATCGTCGTCCGCACCGGCCCAGGCGGAGCCGCAGGTGGAGCAGGTGCATTGGTCGGCGCGTCCGCCATGGCCCCAATCGCCATCCACGATAGCCCGGCCACCAACACGTTAAC
Organism: Bacteroidota bacterium; assembly: GCA_903970335.1. Classification (GTDB taxonomy): domain Bacteria; phylum Verrucomicrobiota; class Verrucomicrobiia; order Methylacidiphilales; family UBA1321; genus JABDGH01. The sequence continues at coordinate 23,526 of CAJCII010000092.1, forward strand.
GGAAAGTCTCTTCATCACGCTCTTTCGATTTCAATCGCCATGCCAACGATCCGAATACCCTGGGCTAGTTGTCCCGGTTGCTCTCCGGCGCGCTGCCGCCGCCTTTCGCCTTGCCGCCGCTCGTCGTCGGCAGCGGCCCATTGCCCGATTCGTTGACCTCCAGCCGCACATAATCGTATTCCACTCCGCTCATCGGATTGCCGCTCGGGATCGTGAGCTTGAGCGTGTTTGTGCCCGCTTTCAACACCTCCGCATCGAAGACCACGTCGTGTTCGCTCCAAACCCCCCCAATCCCATCGCGGTTGATCGTGGCGTTGTAATGCAAATCGTCGACGCTGCCGACGGGCTGGTCGTTGACCTTGACGTCGAGGTGACGCGCGCCAACTCCGCAAACGGCCAGACGCAGGATCGCTTTCCCCTGCTCGTCGCTCGGCAGGTCGAAGTTCACCGTCCACGTCGTCCCATCCGGACGGTCCGGCCTTGGACACTGCGCGTAATTCCAGTCCTTGTGGTAATCGCTCTTGCCGATCGTAAAATTCACGTCGTCCGGAAAGTCGGTCGGATATTGGTTATACAGCCCCCATTTCCAGTAATGGTCCCCATGCAGGAACTCCGATGCCTTGCGATTCGGAATGCCGATGTCCCAGAGTTGCTTGCCATAACGCACCGGTTGCCACGCGACCGTCCCCAGGTCCAGCGGCTTTCCCGACTCGACCGTCACCCCCTCCTGGGACAAATCCCCGAGCACGCCGTCCGCAATCGCGTGCAGCGTGTATGTCCCCGCCCGCACATTCGGGATCGAGAAATGCCCCTGATCGTCCGCACGTACCCAGAACTCGTAATGCTTCGCGTCTTCCTGCCAACCGACCATGCCGCCCGGCCCCTGTCCGGGTCCTCCGTTGGGTACATAATCGGGTGCACTCAGGCCGACCAGCATATTGCCGATCTTCGTCTCGGGCGGGGCCAAAGGATCGTTCACCACCAGTTGCCCGGTCACGGTGCTCCGTTCGCTCTTGTGCGGATAATCGACTCCCGCCACCCAATCGTAAGGCCACGCCGCCGCTTCCTTCGTGGCCTGCCCCAGCGCGTCCTTCCACAAGCCGTCGTGGTCCTGGCCCGAGTTGCAATAAATCAGGAACGGCCC
>CAJCII010000093.1 GCA_903970335.1 Bacteroidota bacterium
GTCGAGCCGGTCTCGGGGGTCAGTTACAGCTCCGATCTGCTGGTCGTCTGCTTCACGCTGACGGCCTTGCTCGCGGCGACCGCGTTCCGCCCGGAGAAGGGTCGCATGGCATTGGTCGCGGGGACGGTCGGAACGTGCTGCGCTTTGGCGGCGGTGACGTGCAAGGAATCGGGGCTGGCCTGCGCGCTGCTGCTCTTTGCCTACTGGGTGATTTTTCGACGCAAGGAAGCGAGGGGGCCATGGCTTCTTTTCGTGGCTGCGGCGGTGGCGGTCACGGCGTTTTTTCTGGCGGCGCGATTCCACCTGGCTTCGCACAATCAGGCACCGTTGAGTTATCTGGGTGGGGCGTTCTCCCAAGTCTTTGCGATTCAGCCCAGGCTCTGGGTCTTCATGATGGGCAAGCTCGTCTGGCCCACGGCGCTCTCGGCCGATTACACGCTGGAGAATGTCGATGGCATCGGCACGCCAGGAGCCTGTGCGGTCCTGCTGACGGTGGTGTTCCTGCAACGGTGGTTGGCGGCGAAGAGCCGGATCGGCGCCTTGGGCGTGGTCGTTTATTGGTTGGGGCTGGCGACCGTGTCCAACTTTATTCCGCTTTACCGGATTTTGGCGGACCGCTTTTACTATTTGCCGCTGGTGGGGGTGGCGCTGCAACTCCTGGCCCTTTTGCTCATGGTGGCGACGGTACGCACCTATTTCTGGGGAGCGATACTGATCCTCATCTTGGCGCTGGTGCCGTTGACCTGGCTGACGCTCGCGCGGGAGCCGATTTTTGCCGACGATTTTTCCCTTTGGAGCGATACGTTGCGGGTCAGTCCCTATTCGTATGTGGCCCATAACAATCTCGGTATCGTTCTGTTTCAGCAGGGGCGCGTCGACGAAGCCATCGCTCACTACCAACGGGCCCTGGAAATCCATCCGATCAACGCCGAGGCGGACTATAATCTCGGGGTGAGTCTCGTGAAAAAAGGGCGGATCGACGAGGGAATTGCCCAGTACGAGAAGGCCCTGAAAATCGATCCCAACCATGCCGATACCTATAACAACTATGGCAACGCCCTTTACCTCAAGGGGCAGGTCGACCAAGCCCTGACCTATTATGAAAAGGCGCTGGCGATCAATCCCTACTATGCCAATGCGCATGACAATATCGGCACGGTACTCTTGAGCAAGGGGCGGTTGGACGAAGCGATGGTCGAGTACCGAAAGGCCCTGGAAATCGACCCCGGAGCAGCCGAAACGCATTTCAATCTCGGTAACGTGCTGGCCCAAAAAGGTCGGGCGAACGAGGCGATTACGCAGTACCAAGCGGCCCTCCAACTTGACCCCGGGGATGCCGAGGCACGCGGTAATCTGGGGTCTGCCCTGTTGGGTGTGGGAAGGGTGGACGAGGCAATCGAGCAATTCCAAAAAATGCTGGAAAGCGACGCCGGCAACGCCGATGCCCACTTTAACCTCGGCGTCGCTCTGGCGCAAAAGGGGCAGGCCGAGGCCGCGATGGAGCAGTACCGGCAAGCGGTGGAACTCGACCCGAACGACGCCGATTTTCGCGACAATCTTGGCTGCTCGCTATTGAACAAGGGGCAGGTGGACGAAGCGATTGTCCAGTTCCAGGCGGCCCTGCGGCTCAATCCCCAGCAGGCCGATGCGCAAAAAAATCTGGCCTTGGCGCAGGGGATGAAGCAGGTGTTTCCAAGCACGAAATAAGTTCCGGCGTATTATTTCGCGAATCAAGCATCGGGATGTACCCGGAGTTGGTTTTTTGCCACAACGACCCCGCCAACGGCCTCGATATCTATAACTCCGCCTCGTCCCAGAAGACGCTCGGCATTATGTTCGTCATCGCCTGCCTCGGCGTTCCCATCGTCCTTACCTATACTGTCTGCATCTACTGGATTTTTCGCGGCAAGGTGAAATTGGACGCCACCAGCTACTAATCGGACCGCCTCTACGCCGGATCGGGAATTTGCAATTCGACCGTCTTCTTTTCCCATCGCGTGGCCATTGCTTCCGCAAGTTCTGCGGGACTCGTCAGGCTGATGCCCAAGTGACGCACGAGGCCATCCTTCAGGCCGTAAACCCAGCCGTGTATCGCCAGTTCCTGTCCCCGCTCCCAGGCATTTTGGACTATCGTGGTCTGGGCGGCGCTGATTGTCTGGGCAATGACGTTAAGCTCGCAAAGCCGGTCCACCTGCGTTGATTCATCGTTAAAGCAGGCCAGGTGGTCCGTGTATTTCGCCTTCACGTCCTGGACATGGCGCAGCCAGTTATCGATCAGGCCGAATTTCTGGTTGCCCAGTGCCGCCCGGACGCCCCCACAGCCATAGTGACCGACCACGAGAATGTGCTTCACCTTCAGGACATCCACGGCGTACTGCATGACGGAGAGACAATTCAGGTCGCTGTGCACCACGATATTGGCCACGTTGCGATGGACGAAGATTTCACCGGGCAGCAGCCCGCAGATTTCATTCGCCGGAACGCGACTGTCCGAGCACCCGATCCAGAGATAATCGGGCGCCTGTTGCCGCGACAGCGTGGGGAAGAAATCGGGGTTTTGCGCATGAATCTTTTGCGCCCAGTTGCGATTGTTCTTCAGTAGAGGATCGAGAGGATGCATAGGTGTTTAAAGTGGGGACCAAGGCCATCGAAAGTAAACCGACGTTACGCTAGCTGAGAATGCTTTTTGCGCAAGGGTTGCGGTGGTAAGAAATTTTAGCCGAAAGCGTGCCCGCGATTTCCCCGGATGACAGTCACTGAAATTCCGGCTAAGTAGCATCCATGGATCAATACCCGGAAACCGCCGGAACCGGCAAGAGTACGCTGTTCCATCTCGACGCTCATCATCGGTTCATCGTGGGTAGTACCCTTGCGCTTCTGACCTTTTTTTGTCTGGGCTCTACCGCCTATGCGTCCCGACTCGTCGGAGCTTGGGATGTCTTCACCTTTACCATTCTGGTTCTTGCCTGGTTGGTGATATCGACGAAAGACCCCTATTCCGTCCGACGCGATGCCGTGGCGCAGGATGCCAGTCAGGCTTTCCTCTTTGTCGTCGTCGTCACCGCTGCGACGATCAGCCTGTTTGCCGTTTTCATCCTCCTCGGCTCGTCCAAGGACCTGTCGCCCGGCAGCTTCGCCGCGCATGTCGCGCTCTCCGTCGGTGCTATTGTCTTGTCGTGGACGCTTGTCCATACCCTGTTCACCCTCCGCTATGCCCACTTCTATTACATCGACGCCCACAAAGTGAACCGCGACGACATCGAGGGCGGTCTCGTTTTTCCCGGCGACGACAATCCCGATTATCTCGACTTCGCCTACTTCTCCTTCGTCATCGGGATGACCTGCCAGGTCTCCGATGTGCAAATCTCTTCGAAGACCATGCGCCGGTTGGCCACGGTCCACGGCCTGATTTCTTTTGCCTTCAACACCGCCATCCTAGCCATGTTTGTCAATATCGTCGCTGGCCTGATATAATCCAGATTTGGATTGACCATGATTTTGTCACGGTAACCAAGGATGGCCGGCCAAGGCGTTTTCAGGAAAATAGACAAAGAGTCCCGGATTGCCTCAACTCCCCTCCTCATACCCCTCCGTCGCCGACAGGTATTTGAAAAAACACCGGAGCGGATAGAGGTAGCTTCCCAGCAGGAAAATCAGCAGATACGCCTCCGGCGTTCGCGCCAGCCAGAGTATCATTCCCAGCGGATAACCGACGATCAGCAAGATCGCCAGCCAGGCGGAACCATGCGCGGCATTGAAGGTATAGCCCATCCACTTGTGCCGCTTGTAAACGACGATTCTCGGGTCGTCCTTACAGTAGTAACAGGCGTTCCCCCGCCAGTTCTCCGGGTCGCTCCACAGCTTGTCGAGAGTCCCCTTGGGAAGCTTCCCGTTCATGACCGATCCTAAGTCGTTTCTTTTTTCCGCACCACCAGGGAAAGAAGGCCCTTGATGCCGACGATGATCAGGCAACTTCCGCCCAACGTGCCGCAGCCCAGCGCAAAGACGATCTTGAACTCTTCCACTTGAAATTCCGTCTGGATTTGTTGCATCGTCCTCGGCGGTCGGTGCTGCCCCACCATTTCCGGTTCTTGCAGGAGCTGGGACAATTGCCAGAAGCAAAGCGCCGTCAAAATAATCCCGGCCAGCAAGGCCACGAGGGTGCTTCGATTCATAAGCTGGTTGGTTGTGATTTTTCCTGCCGCATCGGGAACCGCCACGCAGCGGTTCCCCATCAAACTAGCTAAACATTTCCGCTTGGCAAACGGTGTCCCGAATCCGGAGAGGGGCTTTCTCCCGTGGAAAAAGCCCCCGCCGCCTTACCCTTACATATGCGCGATGATATTATCGCCGAACTCGGAGCACTTGATCTTCGTTGCGCCTTCCATCTGACGCGCAAAATCGTAGGTCACCTTCTTGCTCGCGATCGCGCCGTTGAGCCCCTTCAGGATCAAGTCCGCCGCTGCGCCCCAGCCCAGGTAACGGAACATCATTTCCCCGGAAAGCACCACCGACCCCGGATTCACCACATCGAGGTCCGCGTACTTCGGCGCCGTGCCGTGGGTCGCCTCGAAAATCGCGTGCCCCGTGATGTAATTGATATTCCCGCCCGGTGCGATCCCGATGCCGCCCACCTGCGCCGCCAGCGCGTCGGAGAGATAGTCCCCGTTCAGATTCAGCGTCGCGATGACCGAGAAATCCTCCGCCCGCGTCAGCACCTGCTGCAGCGTGATGTCCGCGATCGCGTCCTTGATGACGATCCCGTTCGGCAGCTTGCACCATGGCCCGCCGTCGATCTCCACCGCGCCGAATTCCTTCTTCGCCAGGTCGTAGGCCCAGTCGCGGAACGCGCCCTCGGTGTACTTCATGATGTTCCCCTTGTGCACGATCGTCACCGACTTCTTCTTCTCGTCGATCGCGTACTTGATTGCCGCCCGGACCAGCCGCTCCGTGCCCGGCTTCGAGACCGGCTTCACGCCGATGCCGACCGTTGCCGGTTCGTCCGCGCCGAATCTGATTTTCTTGAAATCCTTCGGGTAGTTCGTCTTCAGGAACTCCAGCACCTTCAGCGCCGGTTCGCTTCCCGCCTGGAAGTCGATGCCCGCGTAAATGTCCTCGGTGTTCTCGCGGAAAATCACCATGTCCACCTTCTCCGGCGCCTTGACCGGGGAGGGGACTCCCGTGAAGTACTGTACCGGGCGCAGACACACGTAAAGGTCCAGCATCTGCCGCAGCGCCACGTTGAGCGAACGAATGCCGCCGCCCACCGGAGTCGTCAACGGCCCCTTGATCCCGACCAGAAACTCGTTGAAGGCCTCCACCGTGTCGTCCGGTAGCCAGTTGTCGAACTTCGTCTTCGACGCCTCGCCCGCAAACACCTCGAACCATGCGATCTTCTTCGTGCCGCCGTACGCCTTCTCCACCGCCGCGTCGAACACCTTCTCGCTCGCCGCCCAGATGTCCCGCCCGGTGCCGTCGCCCCGGATGAACGGAATCACCGGATTGTCCGGAACCGTCAGTACGCCGTCTTTGATCGAAATTTTGCCGCCAGCGGGAGGGGTGATGTCTTTGTATGCCATAGGGTGACGGACATTGAAGCACGAGTCAGACCGGTCTGGCAAAAAAATTGTCCCGCTCAGTGTAAAACTCGCTCGTATTTGCGATTAGAACTCCTCCTCGGCTTATCCCCTCATTAATGTGTATTCCCGCTTGATTTGTCCCCAAGGGATTTTAGTGTGGCCAATGCTCGAAGCCCGGACTGTCCCTATCCCCGATTCCTTCCCCACCTCCTCTTCGTCTGAAATTCCCCTGAAAAAGCACGACGTTCCCTTCGCCCCGCTCGATACTTTCGCGCGTCGTCATCTCGGCCCGCAGCCGGAGGAAATCGCCACCATGCTCGACGCCGTCGGCTACCCCTCCCTCGACGCCCTCGTCGATGACGTTATCCCTCCCGCCATCCGCCTCCGCCGTCCCCTCGATCTCCCCGCCGCTCGCGGCGAACGCGAGGCCCTCGAATCCCTCCGCGCCATCATGGCCCACAACAAAGTCTTCCGCTCCTTCATCGGTCAGGGTTACTACGACACCATCACGCCTCCCGTCATCCAGCGCAACATCCTCGAGAACCCCGGCTGGTACACCGCCTACACCCCCTACCAGGCCGAAATCGCCCAAGGTCGCCTCGAGGCCCTCCTCAACTTCCAGACCATGGTCGCCGATCTCACCGGCCTCGACCTCGCCAACGCCTCTCTCCTCGACGAAGCCACCGCCGCCGCCGAGGCCATGACCATGCTCCACGGCGTCCGCGTCAACCCCGCCGCCAACCGCTTCTTCGTCTCCAACGCCTGCCACCCGCAGACCATCGACGTCGTCCGCACTCGCGCTGTCCCCCAGGGCATCGAGGTCGTGGTCGATGACGCCGCCGACTTCAACCCCGATACCGCCTTCTTCGGTGCGCTCCTCCAGTATCCCGCCACCGACGGTGCCATCGTCGACTATACCAAATTCATCCACACCGTCCACCAGGTCGGCGGCAAGGTCGCCATGGCCACCGACCTCCTCGCCCTCACCCTCCTCAAGCCTCCCGGCGAATTCGGTGCCGATATCGCCCTCGGTTCCGCCCAGCGCTTCGGCGTCCCCCTCGGCTATGGCGGCCCCCACGCCGGGTTCTTCGCCACCCGGGACGAACTCAAGCGCCACCTGCCCGGTCGCCTCATCGGTGTCTCCCACGATGCCCAGGGTCGCCCCGGCCTCCGCCTCGCTCTCCAGACCCGCGAGCAGCACATCCGCCGCGACAAGGCCACCAGCAACATCTGCACCGCCCAGGTCCTCCTTGCCGTCATCGCCTCCATGTACGCCGTCTACCACGGCCCGCAGGGGCTCCACGATATCGCCAGTCGCGTCCATCGCCTGACCTCGTACCTCGCGGGCATCCTCCTCGCGCTTGGTTACAAAGTCGGGGCCGCGCCTTTCTTCGATACCCTTCGCATTGAGACCACCGCCAAGTGGAGCGCCCACGAATTGAGCCAGGCGGCGGCGCTGCGCGGCATCAACTTTCGCGTCTTCGACGCCGATACCATCGGCATCTCCCTCGACGAAACCACGACTCTTGCCGATGTCGAGACCCTCGTCGAGATCTTCGCCAAGGGGGAGGAACCCCACGACCTCTTGCGCATCAAGACCAATGTCTCGCTGGCCGTCGCCATTCCCCACGACTTCCGCCGCACCGGTCCCTACCTCACCCACCCCGTCTTCAACACCCACCGCTCCGAGACCGAAATGCTCCGCTACATCCGCCGTCTCGAGTCGCGCGATCTCTCCCTCTGCACGTCCATGATCCCCCTCGGCTCGTGCACCATGAAACTCAACGCCACCTCGGAGATGTTTCCCGTCACCTGGCCCACCGTCGGCAAAATTCATCCGTTCGCCCCCACGGAACAGACTCGTGGCTATCAGACCCTCTTCGCCCAGCTTGAAGAATGGCTCGCTGAAATCACCGGCATGGCCGCTGTCTCTCTCCAGCCCAACGCCGGTTCCCAGGGAGAGTACGCCGGACTCCTCGCCATCCGCGCCTACCACTGGGCTCGCAATGAAGGACATCGCCGCATCTGTCTCATCCCCGCCTCCGCTCACGGTACCAACCCAGCCAGCGCCGTCATGGCTGGCATGAAAGTCGTCCCCGTCGCCTGCGACGCCAACGGCAATATCGACATCGCCGACCTCCGCGCCAAGGCCGACCTACACGCCGCCGATCTCTCCTGCGCCATGATCACCTACCCCTCCACCCATGGCGTTTTCGAGGAAACCATCGTCGAGGCTGCAGAAATCGTCCACTCCCACGGCGCGCAAGTCTACATGGATGGTGCCAACCTCACCGCCCAGGTCGGCCTCTGTCGTCCCGGCGATTTCGGCGTCGATGTTTGCCACCTCAATCTCCACAAGACCTTCTGCATTCCCCACGGCGGCGGCGGTCCCGGCGTCGGTCCCATCGCTGTCGCCCAGCATCTCGCCGCGTATCTTCCCGGTCACGCGGTTGTCCCTCCCGGCGAGGAACGCCGCAATGAAGGTGCCGTCAGCGCCGCGCCCTGGGGCAGTGCCAGTATACTCGTCATTTCCTGGATGTACATCGCCATGCTCGGCTCCGATGGACTCACCCGCGCCACCCAGGTCGCCATCCTCAACGCCAACTACATGGCCACCCGCCTCGAACCTTATTTCAAGGTCCTCTACCGCGGCCACTCCGACCTCGTTGCCCACGAATTCATCCTCGATCCCCGCCCCTGGAAGCAATCCGCTGGCGTCGAGGTCGAGGACATCGCCAAGCGCCTCATGGACTATGGCTTCCATGCTCCCACCATCTCCTTCCCTGTTCCCGGCACCATCATGATCGAGCCGACCGAAAGCGAGTCCAAAGAGGAACTCGACCGCTTCTGCGACGCCCTCGTCGCCATCCACGCCGAAATGCAGCGCATCGCCTCCGGCGAATGGCCCCGCGACAACAACCCCCTCAAGCTCGCCCCCCACACCGCCTCCGTCGTTACTTCCGACACGTGGGACCGGCCCTACAGCCGCGAACTCGCCGCCTATCCCGTCCCCTCGCTCCGCGAGCATAAATTCTGGCCCTATGTCGGTCGCATCGACAATGTTTATGGCGACCGAAATTTGGTTTGCTCTTGCCTTCCCATCGAGTCTTATATGCAATGATCCATTTAAAGCTCCAATGACTTCAAAGGCCGAAGAATTTCACGATTTTGGCGATGGCATCTATCACTGGGCCGTCTACGACCCGGAACTCAAGTGCGAGATCGGCTGCGCCGCCCTCAAGCTCGGTTCCGGCCTCGTCGTCTTCGATCCCGTCCCTCTCGCCGAATCGGCGTGGAAAGAACTCCTCGCCATCGGCCCCCTCCGCGCCATCCTGCTCACCAACGGCAACCACGTCCGCGACGCTGTCGCCCTTCGCCAGAAGCATCACGTCCCTGTCGTCGTCGCTCCCGACACCCGCCGCGGTCTCACCGAACTCCGCCCCGACGTCATCCTTCTTCCCACCGAGGTGCTTTATGGCCTCTCCGCCATTCCCATTCCCGGTGCCACCGCCGGTGAAACCGCCTTCTACGTCAACAACAGCGTCCTCGTCCTCGGCGATGCCCTCATCAACACCGACGCCGAAAAGGGCCTCGAATTCCTCCCCGACAAATACTGCGCCGATCCCCGTGAAAATCGCGAGTCCCTCCGCAAGCTTCTCAAGCTCGACTTCCACACTCTCATCGTCGCCCACGGCCACCCCGTCACCACCAACGCCAAGGCCAAACTCACCGCCCTCCTTCAGTAACGAAGTGGCGTCTTGACTTTAGCTTAGCGCGATGACATTTTGTCATCGTGCGCGTTATCAAGGTGCCCTTTCTGGTCGAGGCCGTTAAAAGGTTTCCCAAGGCCCGGAAGTGGACCAACATACCGTTGAGCACATCAAAAAACTCGCCGCCCGCTTCGGCGTCCCGACCGGCCTCTTCCTCTCTTAATCCCCTGCCGCCACCAGCCATCCTCCCGTCACCTGCAGAATCGTCCCGTCCTTCCCGCTCACCCACGCCACCACCGCCCCCGGCACATCGTCCGTCGCCGACTTGACCTCCAACGGCTCGCTCCGAAACCCCGTCTCCGTCTTCTTCGTCATTGGCGTGGAGCCAAACCCCAGCACCACAAAATCGTGCTTCAGCGACCTCCCGCTATTCTCCCCCCGCTTCACCTCCGATACCACGTTGAATCCCAGTACCGCCACATTCAGCGTCGGAGCATCGCCTCCGGCGCCTGCCACATACTCCGCCGAAAATCTCGTCTCTTTCCCGCTCACCGTGAGCGTCAGTTGCCCCGTCTTTTCGGCTCCGGCGGTGGGCAGTCCCGTTCCATCGAACCAACCCCGTTTCCACTCCATCCCGTTCGCCACGAATTCAGGCGTATACACCGAATCCTGCCCCAGTCGCGCCGCATAAGTCTGCTGCCGTGCCGTGTACTCCGGACGCGCAAAACGGTCCGGCCACCCCAGCCCGTCCCAGTAATCGACATGAAAATTCACCGGAAACACGTCTTTCCACAGCCCCGGCGAATCCTTCCACCGATTCAGCCACTCCTCCGCCGGTGGACACGAACTGCACCCCTCCGACGAATACAGCTCGATCAGCGCCGCCTTCCCCCCGCTGCTTTTAAAAACGACCTGTTGTGACATCAGTGGCAGTGCCGTGGCGAAAAGCCCCAAGCACACCGTAACGACAAAATTTTGTCCCAAGGAAAGATTCGTCTTCACTGAAAGTGAGAC
>CAJCII010000094.1 GCA_903970335.1 Bacteroidota bacterium
GTCCAGCTCCTTCTTCAGCGCCTTCCGGTACTCGATCGCCTCGTTGGCCCGCAGTTGGTCGAACGCATAAAAGCTCGTGCTCTGGATCGTTTCCATGTCCATGTCGGCAATATCGTCGATGTCCGACAGCCAGCGCCGCAACGCATCCATTTGTTGCGACGTGTCCTCCCCGGCCAGTTGGTCGCGGTACGTGTTATTAGCCTTCACGATTTTATCGTCCTGCTGATAGAGCACCGATTCCGGCTTCTTGTGGTTCGGCGTATTCAAATACGAATCCAGACACCGGTTCCGTTTGTCGAAAGCGTCCAGAAATGCCGTCTCGTTCTGGAATTGCTGCCAGTCGAGCGCCTCCCACTTCGGCACCGTGTCGATCCGCAACCCGAAGTACCGCATCGAGCCGCCGATCGCCGAGTTGCGGCTGGCAAATGACGCCTTGTCCAGGTCGTCCTCAAAGTCGACTTTTTCCCCCTCGCTCACCACGCCCAGCACCTGCCCACTTTTCGTGTGAATGACCGGCCCGCCGCTGTTCCCATGGTAGACCGGATTGTCGAACTCGATCTTCTGCGGCCCGATCCCCAGCACCTTCCCGCCCGTGTTGAGCACCACGTCACCCCCTTCGCTATTACCCGGCGTCACCACCTCGTCACCCGTTTGCGCCGCCGTCGAGACATCGCTCGCCAGCGGAAGATAACTGTACCCGTCGTCCTTGACCGCAAACATCGCCAGGTCCCGGTCCGTCGCCCCTCTGAGCGAAACGAGCACGATTTGCTGGCCCGTGTTGGTGAAAATTTTGATGTTCGGGTTGTTTGCAATCACATGCTGGTTCGTCACCACCATCGCCCCATCCGCCGTCTTCACCAGGAACCCCGTCCCCACCGCGTTGTCTCCCTTGATCACCACCACCGCCCGGGCCTGGTCCCCGGCCAGGGTTACCGTCGGGGCCGTCCGTTCCGGCTCAGTCTTTTGGGTCGGGGCTGGCTCATCGTGGGAGTCGATTTTCTTGGCCAAGTCGATGCAGATATCGATTTGATCCAAGGCTGCATCCAGCTCGTCGCTGAATTTTCTGCGTGCCTCGTCGTCTTTCACGTCCCTGAGCGCCGCTTCGAGATGCTCCACCGCCTGGGCTCGGTGCCCTTGCCAAAGCTTGCCGCCACCTCCGATCCCGTTTAGATCGTGGATGGCCGTTTGCAGGAGTTTCTCCGGGTCGTTATCGTCGCTCGAGTCGGAGCGTGCTGCCGTCACCTCGTGGCGTGCCACCTCATAACGCTCCTTAGCCGAGTCGCCGCGTGCCGACAAACCGGAGGCGATAAACGTTGTCAGGCCCGCAGTCAGCATTAAGACGACCAAGCTGCCTGCCTTTCCTCGCGATCCGTTAAAGGCCATAGGTTTGGGTACCAGTCCACTGAGCGGATGGTCAAGAGTAAAGGTTTTGAAGATAAGTCGAGGCGATAAGTGTGAGACCATACCGCTACGCAACTAAGATCTGCCAGCGATTAAGACGGATGCAACAGTGGGGATATTTTCTGCCGAGGTAACCACCTCTAATGCTTGCGCAAATCGAGGGTCAGCGGGAAGTCGGTCCGGGAGGGAGGCATCGGCGGGACGAACATCGGTCCCGGCGTGTGCCCAAAGGAGCGGAAGCGGGAAAGACGGCGGCCTTCGGCTTCGTTCGAGTTGATCGGCATGGTGACCCAGTTGCGTCCGCCGGGGCTCGAGACGGAGTAGACGCAGCCGCCGAGGGAGCGTCCCGTCCAGGTGTCGAGGATGTCGAAGGTGAGCGGCGCGTCGATGCCGATGGTCGGGTGGAGCGCCTCGGGCGGCTGCCAGGCGCGGAAGCGGACTCCGGCGACGAACTGGCCGGGCGTGCCGGTAGGGTGGATCGGAACGCGGCGTCCGTTACAGGTGACGACGTGGCGTCCCTCGATGGCGTTGTCGAGCTTGACCTGGATTTTTTCGACCGAGGAATCGACGTAACGGACGGTGCCTCCGGGGGTGCCTTCTTCGCCGAGGACATGCCACGGTTCGAGCGCCGTGCGGAGCTCGAGTTCGACGCCGTCGTAGGCGACCTGGCCCTGGACGGGGAAGCGGAATTCGAGGTGGGGCGCGAACCACTCCGGTTTAAAGGGATAGCCCGCGATCTTGAGGTCTTCGATGACGTCATTGAAGTCCTGCGCGCAGAAATGGGGCAGGAGGAAGCGATCATGGAGCTGGGTTCCCCATGGGACGGGATTGCCTTTGTAGGGCTTGTCCCAGAAGCGGGCGACCATGGCGCGCATCAGGAGCTGCTGGGTGAGACTCATCCGCGCATGGGGAGGCATTTCGTAGCTGCGCAGTTCGAGGAGGCCGAGCCGCCCCGACGAGCCATCCGGCGAGAAAAGCTTGTCGATGCAGAATTCGGCGCGGTGGGTGTTGCCCGTGACGTCGGTTAGGATGTTACGGAAGATCCGGTCGACCAACCAAGGCGGGACCTGGCCGTGTTCGGGTACCTGATCGAACGCGAGTTGCAATTCGTAGAGAGCGTCGTTGCGGGCCTCGTCGATGCGCGGCATCTGGCTGGTCGGGCCGAGGAAGATGCCGGAAAAGAGGTAGGACAAGGCCGGGTGGTTCTGCCAGTAACCGATGAGACTGCGGAGCAAGTCGGGACGCCGCAGCAGCGGGCTGTCCGTCGGGGTGGCACCCCCAAGGATGATGTGGTTGCCGCCGCCGGTGCCGACATGGCGACCGTCGAGGAGGAATTTTTCCGCGCCGAGGTTGCAGTGGCGCGCTTCCTCGTAGAGGACTTCCGTATTGTAGACCAACTCGGGCCAGTTGGCGGCCGGATGCAGGTTGACCTCGATGACTCCCGGATCGGGCGTGATCTTGAAGTTCTGCAGGCGGTGGTCGGACGGGGGCGTGTAGCCCTCCACGCGCACGGGGATGGAAAGCTCGGCGGCGGTGTCTTCCACGGCGGCGATGAGGTCGAGGTAATCCTCCGCGTGGGCGACGGGCGGCATGAAGATGTGGAGGAGTCCGTTGCGCGGTTCGGCGCAAATCGAGGTGCGGACGAGATTGGCATCCGGCTGGCCAACGAGGACGGGCTCGTAGTCGCCGGGGAAGGTACCTGCGCTGGGGCGTCGTTTGGCACGCTGCGGAGGAGGCAATGGCGGACGGCGTTCCGTCGGGTCCTGCTCGACGATCTGCACGACATCGCCTTGGGTGGCCCAGGGGAGCGATTCCAGCGGCAGGCGATAACCCATCGGAGAGTCGCCCGGGATCAGCATCATCCGCTCGGTGCGGAGTTTCCAGGTGGTCGAGACCCAGGGCTGGTCCGGCAGCCAGGAGGCGCGCATGACCGGCAGCGCGTGGCCGATAACGGAATCGAGGCCCTGCCGGAAGACTTTGGCGAGACGGGCGCGGTCCTGCTCGTTCTTGATTTTCGCGTCGAAGACGGAGACATTATAGGGCAGGCGCCCTTCCTCGAAGAGATAATGGTAGACGTCCTCGTAGGCATCGCGGACATACTTCGGGTCGAGGCTCAGCTTCTCGGCCAGACGGTAAAGGAAACGACCGGATTGTTCCGCCGTCACGTTGTAATTCTTGTCCAGTTCGGCCACCAGCTCGTAGTCGTTCCAGATCGGTTCGCCGTCCTTGCGCCAATAGCAACCGTACGCCCAGCGGGGCAGCACCTCGCCCGGATACCACTTGCCCTGCCCGAAATGCAGGAGCGCACCGGTGGCGTAGCGATCGCGCAGGCGCTTGAGGAGCATCTCGCCTTTCTGCTGCTTTTCCGGACTGAGCGCGGTGAAATTCCATTCGAGTCCGTCCCGGTTCGTCGTGGAAACAAAGGTCGGTTCGCCGCCCATGGTGAGGCGGACATCGCGACTGACCAAGTCCTCGTCGATCTTGCGTCCGAGCGCCTCGATCTCGCGCCACTGGTGTTCGCGGTAGGGCAGGGTGACCCGGGGCGTTTCGAGCACCCGCGTGACCTGCATGTGGAAGTCGAATTTCGTTTCGACTTTATCCGCCTCCAGCAGGGCACCGGTGATCGGCGCCGCCGTGACGGGATCGGAAGTCGCCGCAAGGGGAATATGGCCTTCGCCCGTGAGCAGGCCGGAGGTCGCATCGAGTCCCACCCAGCCCGCGCCGGGCAGATAGACCTCGGTCCAGGCGTGGAGATCGGTGAAGTCGGCCTCGGGACCGGCCGCGCCGCCATCGACCGGTTTCACGTCGGCTTTTAGCTGGATCAGGTAGCCCGAAACGAAGCGCGCGGCGAGACCGAGTTGCCGGCAGATTTGCACTTGAAGCCACGCCGAATCGCGGCACGACCCGCTCTTGAGACCCAGTGTCTCCTCGCAGCTCTGCACGCCCGGTTCGAGCCGCACCACGTACTTGATTTCGTTGTGGACGAGGCCGTTCAGATCGACGAGGAAGTCGATGGTCTTGCGCTTGCTGCGGGGGATTTTATGCAGGAACGAGCGGAGGCGCGGCCCGAGCGGTTCCAGTTCCAGGTAGGGCTTCAACTCATGCGCGAGGATCGCGTCGTAAGTGAAGGGAAATTCCTCCGCGCTGGCTTCGATAAAGAAATCGAACGGGTTGATCGACGCCATATCGGCGGTCAGTTCCACTTCGACCTTGAACTCATCCGTCTTTTTCGGAAACACCAGCCGCGCCTGGAAATTGCCCTGCGGGTCCTGCTGCCAGTTGATGAAGTGGTCCTTCGGCGTGACCTTGAAGGTGTAGTTCAGGATCGGGGTGCGGCAATGCACAGCGGGACGCAGGCGCACGACCTGTGGCCCCAGCGTGATCGGCTTGGCGTAACGGTAATGCGTGATGTGACTGAGTGCGACGTGAATGGACATGTAAATATTCTCCCGGAGCGTGGACAGCAGAAACTATCCCCAAGTTCCGTAAAAAGTCACGTGGGAATGTCGGGCTGGAGCACTTACGGAAAAGGTGGCCTTGCCTGCTAAAGCTACAGTCCCCGCGCGAGGATCGGATCGCCTCTGTTCCAGCCATTCCCTTCCTGCATGAAAGCTGCTTCACTGTAACGCTTAAAGGGCCAGGGCACCACCCCTCAACCAGACAACAGTCGAACGACTCCGACCACGATCCGCCAGCCCGACCGATCACTCGATCCCATGTTCAAAAAACTCACCATCTACGTCTACGCCGCTCTGATGGCGGCCTTGGTCGCGTGGCAGATCGTCATGGTTGCGCTAGCTCCGCCCACTTCGGTCGGAAAGCCCCTCATGATCGACTTGAAAACGGGCCCGCTGACCCTCTTGGTCTTTCCCTCGCATCAGCAGGAAACGCAGGCGGTGATCCTTTTTGGTTCGGGCGACGGCGGATGGAGCGATTTCGAGGAGTCGATCTCTCGCGCCTTTCAGGACCAAGGCTTCGAGGTCGTCGGAATAGATTCTCACGCTTATGCCCGGGTCGATTACGACTTGGATACCTTGCAGTCCGATTTTACCCACATTGCCCGTTCCGTCCTAGCTCCGTTCGGCGACCATCCGCCCGCGTTGATTCTCGGAGGTTACTCGATGGGAGCGGCCCAGGCCATTGCCGCCGCGGGGGGGGCGCGTCCGCCGCCGGGGCTGATCGGTCTCCTGGTCATCGATCCACTTAGTCGCGGTCGATATGGCCTGCGGGTTTCCGATCAAATCGATGTCCTCCCCAATGGCCCCGGTACTTTTGCGGTCGATTCATTCTCCCATACCTTGGGAACTCTCCGCGTTGTGCAATGGCATGCCGACCAGGACTCGATCGATTCGCGCAGTTGGCTCGATTCCCTCACCGCCCCGCATAAAACCTATACCTTTCCCAATACCGGGCATTATTACACCACCGCCCGGGATGAATTCCTGCGACAGTTGCTGGAGAGCGCCCGTTGGATCGTCGATCCCAACACAAGTGCCACGCTGACGGAAAAGCAGAATTGAATCCGATGAGCGCCCCCCAACCCCCATCCGAAGCAGCGATTCCCCCGGTTGCTCCCCAGTCCCTGCCGGAGTCGCTCCCATCGCGGGGCAGCCACCCTCGTTTCGTCGGACCGTCCTGGAGCATTGTCCTGCTAACCTGGCTGGTCCGCTTCTCCGCCTTAATTAACCTAATCTCCTCGCTCCTGCCCGAAAAGCCCAGTTTCGTCCACTGGCTCGGGCCGTGGATGCCCTTCGAAATCTCCGAGGGAACCAGGCTCCGCATGTTCCTCACCTCCGTTTTGCTCTTCACTCTCGCCTCTGGCTTGAAAAAGGGTAAGCGCACCGCCTGGCTGCTTACGATCGCCACGCTTGCCATTGCGCCGATTCTGCACTTCGGCCAGATCGAAATCTGGCCCCAACTTCTCATCAATCTCGGCTTGATCGTCTTTCTCCTCTTGCATCATCGCCATTTTGTCGTCCGTTCGGATCGCAACTCCGTCCGGTTCGCCATGATTATCTGTTCGCTGCTTGCCTCGGCGCTCCTCGCCTTTGGCACCGTTCGACTCCACGATCTCCGCTTCGAGACCACCGGTGGCGACGACTGGGGATCCTGTATGCAAACCGCCTTCGAGCTCGTCCTCGCCCAGAACGCCCATGCGCAGCAGGCCCAGACCGTCGAATCGTCGAACTTCTTCATTGTCCTCCGCGTTGGCGGCCTTTCCATCGCGCTGATCGGCCTCTTCTTGACCTTGCGCCCCGTCTTCCTTCACCGGAAAATCCAGTCTTTCGATCGCGAGAAAGCCCGGAAATTGATCGACCTCTATGGTGACAGCCCCTTCGATGCCTATGCCCTCCTCGACGACAAACACTACTTCTTTTGTGCCGATGACCAAGCCGTCGTCCCCTACGTCCTCGCCGGCAATTTCGCCGTCGCCCTCGCCGATCCCATCGGCCACTCCGCTCTGCGTCCCATGGCCATCGTCGACTTCGCCCTCTTCTGCCGTCAACAGGACTGGGACCCCGTCTTCTACGCCGTTACGGACGAGCTCGTTCCCTACTATCAACAGGCCGGGCTCTCTTTGTTCAAAGTCGGCGAAGACGCCCGCCTGACCACCGACCGCTTTCATCTCAAGGGCAACGATTTTCAGAATCTCCGCACCCTCCGCAATCGCGCCCACCGCCTGGGCATCGCCTTCCGCTGGTACGATGCCGCCGAGGAGCTCGACGAAGTTCTGGAAAACCAACTCGCCGGCATCTCCCGCCGCTGGCTCGAGATGAAAAAAACCCGCGAAATGAGCTTCGACATGGGTGCCTTTTCTCTTCAGGACATCCGTCGCAACGGTGTCGGCATTGCCTTCGATGCCGATGGAATCCCCCTGGCCTTCGCCACCTGGCGTCCTTTTGCCAAAGGGCAGGGGCGGGCCCTCGACCTCATGCGTGCGCTGCCCTATGCCCGCAACATCATGGACTTCGTCCTCATCGAGTCGATTGCCCGCTTCCAGTCCGCCGGGGTCACCCGCATCGACCTCGGTCTCGCACCCCTGGCCAATACGGAACAGACACCCTCCCGGCTGGTCGCCGAGGAAAAGGTCGTCCAGTTCCTCTTCGAGAACCTCAACCACATTTACGGTTATAAATCGCTCTTCGAATTCAAACGCAAGTACCGGCCCCAATGGCGCAGTTGCTACGTCGCCTACCGTCGCGGTGTCCAACTTCCCCTCGTCGGTCTCGCTCTCGTCCGTGTCCACGCCCCGGAAGGGATCTGGAAGTTCCTCTTTGGCTGAAATTCGGGTATGAGGGGCAGACTAAATTCGGGCGTTTTTAATCTGGAAATCGGGGAACTCACGTTTGAGAACCTGTGTCAGGTAATCAGTATAGCGGACGACCGCCGCATCCAGATCATCCCGTGATGCGTTGGATGTTATAAGGAAAGGTTGGCTGCGGCTGGTTGACACAAAAATCTTGGGTCTCCAATCATTCTCATGTCCAATAATGGTTTCCACTTTAAACTCTTTACTTCCAGGGCCGTCAAAGAGGTTCACCATTCGGATAATCTGATCTCGGATCGTTGCCGCGCGTAACGTTTACAAGCGCACTGACCGCAACTGCTTCGGTGACATGATCAGTTCCTGAATCCTTTAAGTGTCGGATCATTACCGAGATCAGGCGGCAATGGGCCTTATTTGATAAGTTTAGGCAACGTCCCAACTTGACCCGAGCACTCAGTACTGCCCATTCGCTCGCGCCTGATTTTCGTCTCGCCCAGTTAATCGCCTCCTCTTCATTTCCGTCAAAGAAATAGACACCTTTTCCCAAGAAGGCCTCAGTATCGGATGAAGGAATGAATTTATCGGCCAAAATTGAGTCGGCATTTGCTCCCGTGGTTCCGTGAAAAGCAGGATCAACGACCGAATTATTCTGAACGATTTCCATTGCGCACCTAAATGGTAAAAAAGTTATGTAAAACGTCAACCAACACCTACATGAGGCTAAACCGGTGGGGCGGAATTATCAGCAAAGTCTGCTCTTTTTGTTCTCAAAACTCGTTTTTAACTTACTTCTCCTCTTATCTTCTAATCAAGGATTGATCTTTGTCGGGAGCACGGTTCACTTGGGCAAAACCGGAGGCTTATGGGATTATTCGATGAAGCGTTGGGCGGACTTGAGGCGCAGGCGGGTCAACCTGCCGCCCTCTATGAGGAAGTCGCGGGCTTGATTACCCAGGCCGGAGGCGTCAACGGGCTGGTGCAACAGTTCGAGCAAAAGGGCCTGGGCGGAGTTATTGCCGGCCCGCTGGCCGGCGGCAGCAGCCCCACGCTTACCGCCGATCATATCGTCCAGCTTTTGGGTCCGGAGAAAATTGCCGAAATCGCTTCACGGATCGGTCTGACCGAACCGCAAGTCGCCAACGGCATTGCAACGATGCTGCCGCTGGTCATCGGTCATCTTGCCTCCACCGGAACTGCTGCCAATCCGGCGGCGGGCGACTTGGAGGGTGCCCTCGGGTCGCTGAAATCGAAGCTCTTCGGTTTGTAACTTATGCCGGGGCGGGCAAGCCGGGCAGGAGACCTCCATCGTCTTCCTTCGGTTTGACCGGAGGATTGACGGGCAGCGGTTCCTTCGGTGGCGGATTGGAGGGAGGCAGCAGCGGCGCGGGCGGCGGGGTGAGCATCCGTCCGTGTTCGATGATGTCCCGGATGTGCTTCCCGTCGAGCGTCTCGTATTCGAGCAGTGCGGCGGTGATTTTTTCCATCGCGTCGCGATGGGTGGAGATCAGTTCCTTCGCTTTTTCGTAGGCGCTGTTGACGAGGTTCAGGACTTCGGCGTCGATGGCCTCGGCGGTCTTTTCGCTGTAACCGCGCGAGCCGCCCATGTCCCGACCGAAGAAGTTCATCGAGGAATCGTCGCCGTAGTGGATCATGCCGAGCTTGTCGCTCATGCCCCAGTCGCAGACCATGGCGCGGGCGGTGTTCGTGGCCATCCGGATGTCCATGGCCGCGCCGCTGCAGACATCGCCCAGGAACATTTCCTCGGCGACCCGTCCGCCCATGAGAACGATGAGCGAGTCGAGTTCCTCGCGCTTCCAGGCGCTGATCTTGTCCTTTTCGGGCAGGAACATGGTCACGCCGAGCGAGGGCCCGCGGGGAATGATGGAGACTTTGTGGAGGGAATCGGTATGGGGGAGCAGGACGTTGAGCAGGGCGTGGCCGGCCTCGTGGTAGGCGGTGGCCTTCTTTTCCTCTTCGGTCATGGCCATGCTGCGGCGTTCGCGGCCCCAGCGGACCTTGTCCCGAGCTTCCTCGAATTCCATCTGGGTGACTTCGTCCTTGTTGCGTTTGGCGGCAAGGAGGGCGGCTTCGTTGACGACGTTGGCGAGTTCGGCCCCAGAGTAACCGGGCGTGCCGCGGGCGATGAGGCCGAGATCGACCGATTTGGCGACCTTCACGTTCCGGGTGTGGACGTGGAGGATTTGTTCGCGTCCGCGGACATCGGGGAGGTTGACGCGGACTTCGCGGTCGAACCGACCCGGGCGGAGCAGCGCCGGATCGAGGACATCCTTGCGGTTGGTGGCGGCGATGATGATGACGCCTTCCTGCGTCTCGATGCCGTCCATTTCCACGAGGAGGGCGTTGAGGGTCTGCTCGCGCTCGTCGTGGCCACCGCCCATGCCGGTGCCGCGGCTGCGACCGACGGCGTCGATTTCGTCGATGAAAATCAGGCACGGGGCGTTTTTCTTGCCCTGCTCGAACATGTCGCGGACGCGGGAGGCACCCACGCCGACGAACATTTCCACGAAGTCCGAGCCGCTGATGCTGAAGAACGGCACGTCGGCCTCTCCGGCGATGGCCTTGGCGAGGAGGGTCTTGCCGGTGCCGGGCGGCCCGATCATGAGCACACCCTTGGGGATGCGTCCGCCGAGGCGCTGAAAGCGGCGCGGATCCTTGAGGAACTCGACGATCTCGCTGAGTTCCTCCTTGGCTTCGTCGATGCCCGCGACGTCCTTGAAGGTGACCTTGTTGCGGTCGCGGGTCATCATGCG
This sequence comes from Bacteroidota bacterium, assembly GCA_903970335.1. Lineage (GTDB taxonomy): Bacteria > Verrucomicrobiota > Verrucomicrobiia > Methylacidiphilales > UBA1321 > JABDGH01. The sequence continues at coordinate 10,441 of CAJCII010000094.1, forward strand.
GGCCTTGCTTTTACCGAAGCTGAAGGCGCTTTTGCCGGCCATGCGGATTTGCTGGCGAAACAGGAAGTACATGAGGCCGACGAACAGGACGATGGGGAGGAAATTGATGACGATCTGCCAGACCCAGTTATTGCTGGTTTCGGTCTCGACGACTTTTTTATAGCCCGCCTCGTTGATTTCGGTCAGGAGGTTCTTGTCGAGTTCGAGATCGACCGGTACTTCGAAGTTGGCATCGACTTCCTGGGCATTGGGGGCGTTGCTGACCGGGGCTTTGTACGTGCCGGTGAACATGCGCAGCCCGGTGGAATAGTCGGGTTCGTTGACGATGGTTTCGACCTTGCCCGCCCTGATCAGATCGAAGAGCCGGGCGAGGGTCATCTTTTGCTGGACGAGGTTGGGATGGGTGGCAACCCAGAAGAAGGCCAGAAGGGTGAAAAGGGCGAGGGAGATGAGAAGAATCCCGCGCCAATTTTGGTCGCCGACGGGGGCGGGGCTGGGGCCGTTGCCGTCGCCTTTACGAACGGGAGGCTTGCCGGAGGCACGATTGGGCTTCGGGAACTTGACTGGCGGTGTTGGCATATTCAGTCAAAGCTAACATGGGCATCGAACAATAGCAAACCCCCGTATGAGGCGGGAGGATTTGCGATTTTGTCATGTTTAACGGCGGAGTTTTGGGTAAACCAGCGGTATGGCAATGAGTAATGGGGAATGGCTTTTCCTGCTGCTGACGGTCGAGCTGATTCAGCTCGGCCTGATTTGGGCCCTGATTCGTCACAGCCACCGGATTACCCTGCGACAACTGATCCGGTTGACGGAGCAACTGGCGGCGGGGAGGCGTCCCAAATCGTTTTTTATCGATGGCCCGCCACAGTTGGAGGTGGTGACGCACCATCTCGAGGACATCGGGAAACGTCTGGAGGATTTGCAGCGGCAGCAGCAGGAGGAGGATTTCAATCTCAACGTCTTGTTGGCCAACATGGTGGAGGGGGTCATGGTGGTCGACCAGCGGCATGTGGTGCGGTTGGTCAACGACGAGTTGTTGAACCTGTTCAACCTGAAGAACAGCCCGGTGGGGCGGACGGTGCTGGAGTCGTTGCGGGAGGCGCGGGTGGAGATGATCGTGCGGGAAGCGTTGCAGAGCGGCCAGTCGCAGGAGGAGGAAGTAACCTTGGAGAGCGCCGCGCTGGCGACCCGTCATTTCGGCATCAGCGCGGTGCCGATCCGCACGAAAGAAGCGGAGGTGCGCGGCGCGGTCATCGTTTTCCACGACATCACCCGGATCAAGCAGTTGGAGGTGGTGCGCCAGGAGTTCGTGGCCAACGTCTCCCACGAGTTGCGGACCCCGCTGGCAATTTTTCGCGGGTACCTCGAAAATTTTGCGGATAATCCGAAGATGACGCGGGAGGAGTCGCAACGCATGATCGAGGCGATGCAGCGGCACTCGAACCGGTTGAACGCCATCGTGGAGGACTTGCTGATCCTGACCCGCATCGAGGCGCGCCAGATCCAGGCGGAATTCAGCCTGATCCGCGTAGACGCCTTTTTCCGGCAACTCATGCGGGACTGGGAAAAGCGGGTCGATTCCGGCGCGGTGACGCTTTCTCTCGAGATACCGGAAAACCTGCCGCCGCTGGAGGTTGACGCCCTTCGGTTCGAGCAAGTGATGCTCAACCTGTTGGAAAATTCGGTGGCCTACTCGAATCCGCCGCGGCGCATCGTTCTCTCCGTGATGGAGGACGGGAACGAGATGGTCGTGAAGGTGGCGGACAACGGCATCGGTATTCCGCCGGTCGATTTGCCCCATATTTTCGAGCGGTTTTACCGGGTGGACAAGGGCCGCAGCCGGGCCTCCGGCGGGACGGGGCTCGGGCTTTCGATCGTGAAGCATATTATCCAGTCTCACGGGGGAGCCGTCCACGCCGAGAGCGAGTTGGGCAAGGGGACGACGATTGTGATCCGGTTGCCCTTAAACCAGGACCGGTGAGTCGTTGGCATTGCCACGGAAGCAGGTTGCGGCTACGCTTGAGCATATGGATTTTACGCCGCTGCTGCCGCTCTCCCGTGAAGAATCGCCGGAGAGAGAAGAGAAAGACAAAAAAGAGAAGGAACCGAAGTCGAGACTCGAGGAGAAATTGCTCGAGACCCGGACCGTCCTGATTTTCGGGGAGATCAGCCAGAAAGTGGCCCGTGAGGTGTGCGAAAAGCTGATCCTCCTCTCCGCGCTCAACGACAACGACATCAAGGTCATCATCAACTCCCAGGGCGGTCACGTGGAAGCGGGCGACACCATCCACGATCTGCTCCGCTTCGTAAAGCCGAAGGTCAAGATTCTCGGCACCGGCTGGGTCGCCAGCGCCGGGGCCCTGATCTATGTCGCGGTCCCGCTGGAAAACCGGTATTCCCTGCCCAATACCCGGTTCATGCTCCACCAGCCGAGCGGCGGCGTGGGCGGGCAGGCCACCGACATCAGTATCGAGGCGCAGGAAATCCTCAAAATGCGCGAGCGGCTCAACAAGATCTTTTCCGTCCAGACCGGCCAGTCGGTGGAGAAAGTGGAGCGCGACACGGACCGGAATTTCTGGATGAGCGCCGAGGAGGCGAAGGAGTACGGGCTGGTTGGCCAGGTCATTTCGACCCAGGCCGAGTTTTAACCCGGCGAACGAGGGCAAAGGCATGAACCCTGCTGCGCCAACTTTCGTGCAAACAAAGCGAAATGGCGCATGGCGGCGAATGCTCCTGCTGATCGCGGGCGCGGCGGTATTGATCCTCTTGCCGGCGGCGGCGAAGGAAAAGCAGGGCATGCCCGACTTGTCTCAAATCGAGCAGACCTGCCTCCCCACCTCGACGGCCAACCTGATCATCTGGTTCGGCCAACATGGCTACCCGAAGCTCATCGCCAGCGGCGCGACCGAAGACGAGCGGTACCTCCACACGGTGCATCTCATCATGGCGGACACGGACGCCCGCTTCGATTGGGGCACGAACCAAAGCAAGATCACCATCGGGATCGAAAAATATATCCGCGATGCCGGGTACCAGTGTGACGTGGAGTACCGGGGCCTGGACTGGATCAAGGCGGTGAATGAATACAATGCCGCGCGGGGGGAAAAGCTCGACCCGGAAGACAAGGCCCCGCTGCCTTTTTCCCAGGACTGGCTGAAGGATAACGACGATCCGAACAAGGGCTTCATCCTGCTGCTTCGCTACTGCCGGTACGACGAGAATCTCAACACCTATTCCAATGCCTGGGATGGAGGCCATGCGGTGACGCTGGTCAATGCGGAGCCCGACATGATCTTGATTCACGACCCCGCCCATGAAGAGGACGAGCCGGGCCGGAAGATTTTGACGCCCCAGGAGTTGACGAGCGGGAGCTGGCATGAACAACAATTCAACGCGCCGGTCTCGGGTCTCTTGCTCTTGAGCGGTTCCCTGCTGGAAGCGCCCCCGGATGCCGGGGTAATGTTGACCGGGGCCGTCTGTATTACCATGCACCCGGTGAACGACAACATTGCCTCCACGTCCAACGCCGTGGCAGGCCCGGGCGCAAATTTTGGCGGTAAGAGCGGCACGCCGTCTTCCACCCCGGCGCCCGCTACGCCGACCTCGCCCACCACGAGCTGGGCGTTGTGGCTTTTCGACCTCCTTTTCAAAAAGTAGCGGAAAGAGGCTTGGCCTTTGCCCCCGGAGTCGCTTACATGTGCGGCCACATGAAGGCCGTCATTCTAGCCGCCGGGAAGGGAAAGCGCATGGGAGACCTCACCGCCTCTCTCCCGAAGCCGATGGTGGAGGTGGAGGGCAAGCCCGTCCTCCAACACATCATCGAGGGGCTGCGGGACGAAGCCGGTATCCGCGATTTTTTCATCATCATCGGCTGGTGCGGCCATGTCATTAGCGATTACTTCGGCGATGGGTCGCAGTGGGGCGTCCGCATTTCCTACGGTGAGCAGAAGGTCCAGGACGGCACGGGCAAGGCCCCGGAAGTGGCCCAGGACTGGATCGGCCTCGACCGGTTTCTCCTCACCTACGGCGATATTCTCCTGCGTCAACCGTCCGATTACGCCCTGCTCGTCGAGTCCTTCAAGGAAGACGGGGTGATCGCGCTCAAGGACGGCCAGGACCTGACCAAGGGCGGTGCGGTCGTCCTGGACGACGTGGGCTTCATGATCGACCTCGTCGAAAAAGGGGCGGGCTCGGAAATTCCCCGCAATGCCTTTTACAATGCCGGCATCTATTTGCTCTCGCCCCAAATTTTCGAGTACACGGCACAGCTCGAGAAATCGCCCCGCGGCGAGTACGAGTTTACCGATGCGCTCAAGGCCAGCGTCCGCGCCGGGGATCAGTTGCGTGGGGTGACCCTGCGGAGCGAGTGGGCCGATGTCCGCGATCCGTCGGTGCTCGCGGAGTTGAACAACCGCGGCAAGGTTTAGGTCGCCCCCCCCATCCTCTCGAAAGTTTTTTCTTGCGCGCGCACGCTTTTGCGATAATAGTTAACCATATGGTTAACTATTCGCCCGCCACGCTCGATGCGACCTTCGCGGCCCTCGCCGATCCCACCCGTCGGCAAATTCTCCAGCGCCTTTCCGAACAACCACAGCGGGTCACCGACCTCGCCGGGCCGTTCGCCATGTCGCTCCCGGCCGTCTCGAAGCATCTCCGCATCCTCGAGGACGCCGGGTTGCTCACCCGCCGCCGGCTCGGTCGGGAACATCATCTCCAACTGGAACCGGCCCCCCTGCGCGATGCGCAAAGCTGGATCGAACACTATCGGAGATTCTGGGAAGGGTCGCTCGACGCCCTTGCCGAATATCTCGAGAAACCCACCCCACTCACAAAACCCAAAAAAAAGAAAAGGAAAAAAACATGACCACCACCATCACCCACCCCGTCTCCCTCAAAGTCTCGCGCCTGATCAAAGCGCCGCGCGAGCGTATCTATGCCGCTTGGACCACCCCATCTGATATCATGAAGTGGCTCGGCGGGGGCTGCTGCCAGTTCGTTTCGGCGAAAATGGACGTGCGAGTCGGCGGCGACTACGCCTTCCTGGTGAAATCGGAGCAGTCGGGGGAGTCGGAAATACGGGGCACCTACCGGGAACTCAATCCGCCGGGGCGACTCGCCTTTACCTGGAATACGGGAGGGTGCGACGGCGACATGGAAAGGGCTGAGACGCTGGTCACGGTCGATCTTTTGGAGCGTCAAGGCGGCACCGAAGTGGTGATCAGCCACGATCGCTTCACGAACGACGAGTCGCGCGATCGGCACCAGGCAGGCTGGACGGCATCGCTCGAGAAGCTGGAAAATCTGTCCTAAGCCGCAGTTGCTGTCGAACGGACAGCCTCTAACCTCTTCCCATGGATGCCGCATGGGAAGAGGCCATCGAGGGTTGCCTGGGCTATCTCGCCACCGAGAAAAGCCACGCGGTCAATACGCAACTCATCAACCGCGTCGCGCTCGAGTCCTTCGCCGCGTGGATGGAGAAGCATCGTCCCGGCCTTGCGCCGGGCGGGACGACCAAGGAGGACCTTCGCGGGTTCCTCCGCGCGCAACGGCTCGAACGTCGGCTCGCCCCGGCGTCGATGAAGGTGCTCGTCGTGGCGTTGCGCCATTGGTTCGCCTACCTCAAACGCGAACGGCTCATCGACCGCGACCTCCTCCCCGCGTTGGACATCCCTCGTCTGAATCGCAGCCTGCCGGAGACGCTCAGCGAGGCGGAAGTGGAGCGGTTGCTGGCCGTCGCCCTGCCGGAAACGCCGCTCGGCTTGCGGGACCGCGCCTTGCTGGAGACCCTCTACGCGAGCGGACTGCGCGCCGGGGAACTCGCCTCGATTCGCCTGGAAAATTACCTGCGCGAGGAGCGGCTCTTGCGCGTGATCGGGAAGGGGAACCGCGAACGCGTCGTGCCGGTGGGCGACAAAGCCATCGTGGCCATCGACCGCTGGCTGGCGCAGGGGCGTCCGGAGTTGGTCAAGCCGAAGACGGGCGGCGAAGTCTTTCTCGGCGAGCACGGGCGGCGACTGACCACGGCTCGAATCTGGCAAATCGTTCAGGAAATCGCGCGGCTGGCCGGGCTGGAGAAAAAAATCTGGCCACACCTTTTGCGTCATTCGTTCGCCACCCACCTGCTTGGTCACGGGGCCGATTTGCGCGCGATCCAGGAGATGCTCGGTCACGCCAGCCTCGCCACGACCCAGATTTACACCCACGTCGACGAGGCCCGCTTGAAGGACGTCCATCGGCGCTTTCATCCCCGCGCCTGAACCTGCCTGTCATCCCGAGACATCGAAACGCGGGGGCTTTTTTGTGTTGATCATGAACGCCTTACCAAAGGCGTCATGAGGAGCTTGTCGAGGGATCAGTTCCGCCTGCCTTCTTCAGTTGGTAGCCGTCGATCTCCGAGCGACGGAATCGATTAATGTAGTGGCGCCCTATGACCGTCGCATTGATCTGCCTTCTTCAGTTGGTAGCCGTCGCACTCCGTGCGACGGAAACCGAGCGCTGCGAGCCAACTCATCCCCAAATAAAAATCCCTCATCCTGAGAGGGATCAGCCCCGGAGGATCTCCACCGCTCCCCAACGACACCCTCTATCCAAATTCAAACCGCCTTCCTCATGCCTTTCATGTCTTCATGATTTCCTGTTAAAATATTCCGTTCAGGCAGTTCCCTCCATCCGTCACATCTGACCCATTAAACCTATCGCCGGTTGCCCTCGTCCCCCAGGGCGCCTGCCCCGACCCAAAAAAAAATCGGATGCCGTCCAATTTTTGTGCTTATATTACGATGACGTAAAGCTTTCGGTCGGCGTGTGGGGCGATTTGCATGGCGTAGGATGATTTTGGAGATGCAATTACTTAAAAAACAATGGTAGCGACAGGATTTCCTGATAAAGCTTGAGGGCTGTCGATCTCCGGCTAACCGGAACAATCGTTAATCCTTCGAGGACAGCTTGCAAGACTCGTATTTATGGCTATTCCCAGCAAATCCCGCAGTGCTAACGAAGCACAAGTCACAGTAAGTTTTTCCGATTCGATCAATCTGATCAAGGACCAAGTCCAGTGGTCGCCCAAGGGCGTCTGCCTGCTCACCAAGTGGCATTTTGCCGAGGGAACCGAGGTCGAGTTCGCCTTCGATCACCGGGGGAAAAGACATTGCTGCGCGGGCGTGGTCGTCTCGTGCCATTCGCTCCGGGAACCCGCGGGCTGCTTCGAAACGGTGCTCTATTTTGTCGAAACCCCCGATACCAAATTGCAAAAGGCGGCCTGCGCCTGCCGACTCGCCAAGGACGGACCGGTGTTGCCATCGGAGGTGTCCCCGGAAACGGAAGTCTTGGCCCGCAACGGATCGCGGCGCACACGGCCTGGACAGGATGGCGGTAACCACGACCGAGGCCAACTGCCGGATTGAGAATTGTCCCAAGCTGGCGCATCGTGGAGGGGTCATGGAAAATTTCCAAATCGCCAAGTACGCCCTGATGCAGGTACTGGCGCTGGTTTATGGGATGCTGGCTTGCGGGGCGGCGGTGAAGGTGACTCGTCCTTTAGCCGATGCGGGAATGTCGATGTCTGAACCCTATTACCTCGCGATATTTCTTCGTGATTATGGTCTGTGGTTTTTCATTATCATCTTTGCCTGGACGTTCTTGGTCGGCTACTACTCCTCTACACTGACCACCCGGACAGTTTCGCCGTTAACCTTGGCCATTTCGGGGATAACCATTACCCTGCTCATCTTTATTTCGAGCTCAATCATCGCGGCCCAGACATTTGCTGTAGGCATGGGGCCTACGGGAGGCTCAATAACGATGCCCAAATCAGCACAACATTAGCCCTATCTTATGCCCCCCCTTCGTCGTGCGCCGTCGCTTAATCTGCCGAACCAACTGACAGTGCTCAGGCTCGGGATGTGCGTGCTCCTGCTCATCTCGCTTTCGATCCCGTGGCCCTATGCGGCGACCACGGCGCTCGTCATCTTCACGGCGGCGAGCCTGACCGATTGGCTCGACGGTGCCATCGCCCGCGCCTGGAACCTCGTCACCGATCTCGGCAAGCTGCTCGATCCGCTCGCCGACAAGATCCTCATCCTCGGCACGCTGGTCGCGCTCGTCGATCGGCACGTTGCGCCGATGTGGATGGTCGTCATCATCATGGCCCGCGAATTTCTCATCACCGGTCTGCGCACCGTGGCCGCGCACAAGCACAAGATTCTCGCGGCGGAGCGGATCGGCAAGCACAAGACGATCTCGCAGATCATCGCGATCCTCGTTTCGCTCGTCACGCTCAGCCTGGGCGAGTTCGGCTTGCAGGCGACGTGGCAGGCCCGCTTTCTCGCCGCCTCGCAGGTCTGGTTTTATTGGATCGCGCTCCTCATCACGATTTTTTCCGGAGCGGTTTATTTCTGGAAAAATGCCGCGATTCTTCAGGAGACGATGGAAAGCAACACCGAACGGCCCGTGCTGAAACCGAAATCGGAAACGCCCGCACCGGTCGCCGAACCGGTCGTGGCGCGCGCGCCCGCGTTCAAGGAATGGGAAGGCATCGTCGAGGCGCTTGGTCAGGGGGCGCAGATCATTCTCTTGCGCAAGGGCGGCATTGCCGAGGGACGCAGTGGCTTCCAGACCCGGAACCGGAAATTCTGGCTTTTCCCCACCAAGTATCACCAGCAATGGGACAAGGCGAAGCCCGAGTTGGGCCGCTACCGTCCCCCGGCGGACCGCACCGAGAAGGAGATCGTGCTGACCTATTTCGCCGAGGTGACCGATGCGCTCTACCTCTCGTCATGGGAACAGGTCGAGCGGATCGACTACGCCCATTTCTGGGGCACGGAGATTTTGCGCGAGCGCTTCGGCTACCAGGACCGGCCCGGAATGGAGGCCGGGTTGCACCTGCTCATCGTCCGCGTTTACCGGATCAATCTCCCGCATCGCCTCGCGCCCTCGCCCGACTATGACGGCTGCAAATCGTGGATCGAGGTGCCGGTCGATTGGACGCAGGACATTGTCTCGCCCGTGGTGCGCACGGAGGAATTTGCCACCCTCCGCAGCCGGATTCTGGCGGCGGTCGCGTCCGTGCCGGTCAAGGCCCCGGCTCCGGTGGAGGCTACCGTATGAGCGCACTCGTTTTTCTCGCGCCGGGCTTCGAGGAGATCGAGGCGATTACCGTGATCGATATCCTGCGTCGCGCAGAAATCGAAACCGTCACGGCGGGGCTGGTGCTGGGACCGATTACGGCGGCGCGCCAGACCACCCACCTGGCCGATGTCGCGCTGACCGAACTCGATCCGGCGCGGGAGTTCGAGCTCGTCGTTTTGCCCGGAGGTGCGGAGGGTGCCAGACACCTCGCGGAAAGTCCGCTGGTGCGGGACTGGCTGGTGCGTCAACGTGCGCGGGGTCAGTGGGTCGCGGCCATTTGCGCCGCGCCGACCGCGCTCCTCGTCCACGGCTGGCTCGATCCGAAGACAAAGATCGTTTGCCACCCGAGCGTGCAGGCGCAGTTTCCGGCTGGGCAGGTGCAGGCGGCGGAACGGGTGGTCGTCGATGGCAGACTGATCACCAGCCTCGCCGCGGGCAGCGCGATGGAGTTCGCCTTCGAGATCGTCCGGCAACTCCGCAGGCCGGAGGCGGTGGCGAAGGTCAACCAAGGCGTGCGGGCGATGGTCTAAATGGCCAGTCTGGCCTAAAAAAATAGGTCAGACTGGCGAAATAAGCATCAATTCACGAGATGCGATTGAAGCCGCCGCTGCTCCTGGGCGGTCATTTTCTTGGCGCCCATCTTTTTAAGCAAACGATTCATTTCCTGAGTCTCGGTTGGTTTGGCCGTCTTCACATAGAGAGTCGTGCCATTCGCGAGAGTTCCCCACTTCCGGAAAATCACCTCATGCCCCGGTTTTCGTTTGGCGACCGCAATAGTCCTGCCAGTATTTCTGGTAGTTGGCTTTGAGGTCGTTAATGGCATAAGTAATTGCTTTTTTCTAGCTGGGGGAGCTGTTGATTGCCACCTTATTAATCACCTTACGATCGTGATCGAGGATATCAAGGTGGGCGAAGTCGTGGGCGGTGTCATACCGGCAGATTTCATCCGAACCATGGTCTTTGTCGTGAAGTCGAATGAGAGGGGTGGCAAACCGGGTAATTTTCCCGCTTTTCGACCAGTATTCCACGATAATGATAAAACCATTTTCGAGGTGGATGGTATAACGGTGGTGCTTGGGTTCTTGCCGCTGCCAGCGTTTAAGCTTTTGGGGATTCGCGCTCACTTCGACAAGTCGGGCGGTTTGTAAAAGAGTGGTAGCTGTTCGTGATCGTCAGCGGGCGAGCAGGCGCTCGGCTTCGATGAGGGCGTCCTGGCCGCCGCGGGCGTCGCCGAGTTCCTGGCGGACGGCACCGAGGTTGTGCCAGGCGCGGGCGAGTTCCGGGTCGAGTTCGACGGCCTGCTCGTAGTGGCGGCGGGCCTGGTCGATTTCCCCGAGTTGCTGGTGGGCGACGCCGGCGTCGAGCCAGATGACGGCCCGTTCCGGCGTAAAGGTGAGGGCCTTTTCGTAGGCGCGGATGGCCTCGGTGTACTCGCCTTTTTCGTAGAGGTGAAAGGCCATTTCGTTCCAGGCGAGGGAGGGCAATTCGGTTTCCCCGGCGGGGGTGGCGGCGGTTTCGCAGACCTCGAGGGCGTTTTCGAGGCGGTGGGTGCGGGCCAGGACGATGGCGAGGTAGTGTCCGGCGAGCGGGTAGCCGTGGTTGGTCTCGAGCACCTTGCGGAAGGCGGTTTCGGCCTCCTCCATCCGACCGGCCTGGAAGTAGATGGTGCCGAGCTTGAAGTGAGGATCGGCATAGTCGGGCTTGAAATTGATGGCGCGGTGACAGCACCGCTCGGCTTCCTCCAACTGGTCGAGGGCGCAAAGGGAACCGGCCAGATTGTCCCAAGCCCGGGCGTAGTCGGGCTTCAAACCGACCGCACGGTAGAGGGAATCGACCGAGTGCTGGAATTCCCCAAGCTGGAATTGCAAGGCGCCGAGGTTGCACCAGATCTTGGGTTGTTCGGGATCGAGTTCGATGGCCTTGAGGTAGCACTGCAAGGCCGGATGGAGCATTCCTTCCTCCTGCTGGATCATGCCGCCGTTGAACCAGGCCTGAAGATTGTCCGGATTGAGTTCGCGGGCGCGCTGATAGGCGAACATCGCCCGCGTGCTTTCGTGGTTGTTCTGGAAAGCGAGGCCGAGGTGCGACCAGACTTCGCTGACCTGATCGCTGGGGAAGGCACCTTCCTTGAGCTTGCGCAACTGGCTCTCGGCTTCGGCGAAATTGCCGGCGTCGATTAACTCGAAGATGTCCTCCAGGCGGACGGCGTTGGGGAGGGTATCGGTTTCGGGCTTCGGGGCGGCGGGTTTGGGGCTGGTCGATTGGAGGGACGAGAGTTCGCGTTCGATTTCCTCCATGAGCGCCAGCACGAGATTGGTCCGGGCGGCAACGTCCTGTCGGGGCGCTTCCTCCAGATTGACCGACGGGCGGATGGCGATGCCCTGGGCATCGAGCGTGGCGAGCAACAAGGTGACATGGCCCTCGAGAAATTCGAGCCATTGGGACGGCGCGATGGAACGGGGCAGGCGCATCGGGCGCGGCGCGGTTTCGCAGACGACGGCGGTGCGGGTGAGCAGGCGCGACATGGCGTCGTCGAGCTTCTTTTGCGTCTCCGGCCAGGAGGTATCGGTGAGCGCGGCCGGTGCCGCCTGAAGCCGACTGCGGTCGACGGAAAGACGTCCGGTGCGTTTGATGAGCGCCGCAGCGCTCGGGCGATGGTGCGAGGGGCTTTTGACGCCCATGCTCTCCGGTGCGATGACCCCGAAATCGGAAGACACATTGGCGGGTTTGGCGGGGATCTGCTGGGTGCGGGCCTTGATCCGTTTGATGGCCTCGTTGATTTTTTCCTCGAGCTGAAAGTCCTCGGGGCCGACGCCCAAGGCGCGATCATAGAGGGGGGTGGCGGCATCGGGCAGATCGAAATCCTCCTCCAGGTAGAGACCCAGGCGATAAAGGAGCAGGGAGGATTGCGGATTTTTCGAGAGTTTGACCAGGTTTTCCTTTTGCCGGACGCTGAGCGGAATGGAGTGGACGGTGGTGGAGGGAAGCGGTTCCTTGCTGCCGGTGGAGCGTTGCCTGGCGCGGGCCTCCTCGAAGGCCTCGAGGGCGCGCTGGCGGCGCTTGTTCCAGATTTGTTCGATGGCGGCGACGACGACCTGCAAGGTCTGGAGCGTATCGATCGACTTTTGATCGAAGCAGAGGATGAGGAGCTGCCGCCAATGCCGGACTTCCGCTGGGTCGCGCTCAATCTTGGAGAGAATGTCCTGGGCAGCTTGGGTGGTAAAATTCATGGAGAGACCGGCAGACGGAACACCATGCTCGATTCTGTGGCGGGCTGCAAGGCTGGAGGACTCAATCCGCAAAATAACGGGACAGATTAATACAAGAGGTGCGTTCGTGTAAAGGAGGCAGGTTAGACCAAGTAAGACATCGACTGGTATGAACCGGTTGCGGAGAAAAGATTTTGCAGCAAAGCCGTGAAGAAGGAGCTGGACGAGATCGGGAACAATGTGAGCCGGATGAGCAGTCTGCCGCGGACGAATAAGTAGGTCGGCGGCACCAAACGGTTGCAGAGTTTTATCCAGTTAGTGACGATTGAGACGGATTTGGAGATGCTCTGGGGAAACGCGGATGACAAGAAGACTGGTTTTGCCAGGACGGTAATCTTATATTGGCTTGGAAAACAAAGGTTTCATGCCAAGAAAGGAACTCAAAGAACCCCGACAGGTGGAACAGTGGCTTGCCACCTGGGGGCAGATTCTCCATGCGCAGAATAAAACAGGAGAACTGATCCTCATCGGGTCCGCCGCCCTTCTGTGGCATGCCCACCAAAATAATATCACAACCGGGCTATCCGAAAATAGCATGGATGCGGATCCTATCACCAATGACGAGTGTGTCGCGGAGCTCGGTTATGCGGCTGGGATTGGAAGCGAATTCGAAGCTATCAACGGCTGGCACATCAATCTCATGCCCCAGCAGACTCTCTCGGAGTTTCACCCCGAGTGGAAAAGCCACCAATCCACAAAACAGTATGGCACCCTCAAGGTCCGCGTTCCGTGCGTGGTGCACCTGCTTCTACCCAAAATCAAAAGAGGGGAGCCAAGAGACATGCGCCATTACCAGTGGGTGCGAAACGTCGGTCTCCTCGACGGGGTAAGCCCAGAGACCTTGTCGCTTCTTGACGAAGCGATCTCTCGTCAGAGTGTGTCCGAAAAGTCGGAGTGACCCGCACCGACATTTCGGTTAGGCTCGACGCACGGGAACAAAACGGTATCGAGCATGATTTTCGCTGAAAAAATTAAATATCTCTCGTACGACGATTTGGCCAAACTCGAGTACGGTCGGCTCCTCTGGAAAAGCGCCAGGGGCAAAAGCCTGCTGCTCAATCACTGGCTACATTTCGAGCACCCCCACCGCGAGCGATTCATGGAGTTCCAGCCCATCGTCGAACGGGTGCTATCCGCCGATCCTAAAAACGACGAGTACCTGGACCAGGAACTCGAAAAAGAGGGCTGGAGCCTCCGCACTGCCTTACGAGAAATTCCTCCCATCATCGGGCGAATTCCTTTCCGGTAGCTGCTACATGGCAACGCCCTGAAGAAGGAACTGGAGGAGATCGGAAATAATGTTAGGCGGATGAGCAGTCTGCCGTAGAAGAATAATTGAAGGGCTGAAGTTCGTGTTGCCGAGGGATTCCTGCCGTGATATGCAAGAAGGGTGATCTTTTCGATAACAGGGGCCAAACCGAAAAGCTGCACAAACTTGGTTTTGATTTCGGCTTTCTGTGCGTTACTGGGGATCATTCCGCAAACCGCTTATAGCGATAACCAACCCGTTTCCGGGCAGTCTTGGGCAAACAGCCTTGGGATGAAATTCGTTCCGGCGGGAACCGATGGGGTTTTGTTCTCGATCTGGGACACGCGGGTGAAGGACTTTCAGGCGTTTGTGGACGCTACCAATTATGATGCCACTTCCGGAATGCAGTCGATGCAAAGCAAGGGCTGGCAGAAAGAAGGCAATAACTGGAAGATCCCCGGCTTTACCCAGACGGCTGACGATCCGGTGGTGGGAGTGAGCGGAAACGATGGAGACGCCTTCTGCCAATGGCTGACCAAGAAGGAACAGGCGGAAGGTAAATTAGGCCCCGATCAAAAGTACCGACTTCCGACAAATAATGAATGGAGCACCGCAGTTGGATCGGGCACCTATCCGTGGGGTGACGATTACCCGCCCCCGGCAGGAACAGGTAACTTCGCGGGAAACGAAGCTCAGGATGACAATTGGTGGAAAGGCCGTGCCACCATTGACGAGTATAATGACAGTTTTCCTCGCACCAGTCCGGTGGGCAGCTTTCCTCCAAATGCCTACGGGTTGTATGACATGGGAGGCAATGTGCTCCAGTGGTGCACGGCTCTCTGGACACTACGAGGATCGTCATGGTCGGTAGCCAAGCCTAAGGAACTGGTTTCCTCCTCAAGTTGGCAAGTAGACCCGGATTATCGCCGCGATGACTTTGGCTTCCGCGTTGTTCTGGCCGTCGCATCGCAGAAGAGTGGGGCACCCCCAAAGAGTGCCGATACCACGACTACCAATGCGCCGCCAATAGCACCGGAACGGACGGCCCCGACGGTAACCCTGGCCGGGGACCAGGCCCGGGCGGTGGTGGTGATCAAGGGGGACAATGCGGAGGGGACGGGGTTCCTGGTGAAGACGGCGGATGGGGCGATGGTGGTGACGAATCAGCATGTGATTGCGAACAACCCGAACATCAAAATTTTCACCAACACGGGTCAGCGGGTTACCCTGCTTTCCCTCAAGGGCGCGACGGACCGGGACCTGGCGATGTTTGCGATCAAGGACGACGGGTACAGTTATCTTCCGCTGGCGAGCGATGTCTCGACGGCGGCGCAAACGGGGGACGAGGTGGTGACGCCCGGCAACAGCGAAGGGGGCGATGTGGTGCTGAACACGGGCGGGAAGGTGCTGGGGATCGGGCCGCAGAAAATCGAGTTCGATAACCCGGTCTACCATGGCAACAGCGGCGGGCCGGTCATTCACACGAAAAGTGGGCAAGTCCTCGGGGTGGTGAGCGAGGGGGAGAAGGTCGATTTGGAAGACGACCTGGACAAGTCGTCGTTTGCGAGCCGGAACTCGGCGATCGGCGGCTCGATGCGGTACTTTGGGTTGCGGATCGACACGGTGCCGAAGTGGGAGGCGCTCGACTGGCAGCAATTCCAGAACGAGACGGCTTTTCTGGACGCTTTCGACAAACGGAACCGGTGTCTGGATTCGTATTTGAATACGCCGAACGACAACAAGCCGAGATCGGAAGAGCGTCG
>CAJCII010000095.1 GCA_903970335.1 Bacteroidota bacterium
CGCCCGCGCAATGGTGACCCGCCGCTTTTCCCCGCCGGACAGGGTGATGGCCACGTTTTCGCGCACATGCTCCAGGCCGAAATCCTTCAGCAATTCGTCGCAGCGCGCATCCCGTTCCTCCTCTGTCAGAGGCAGGGTCTCTAGGATGGCCAGCAGATTTTCCTCGACGGTCAGCTTGCGGAAAATCGATTCCTCTTGGGGCAGATAACCGATGCCCAAACGCGCCCGCCGGTACATCGGCATGTGGGTCACGTCCTCATCTCCCATGTAGACATGGCCCTCGGTCGGAGGCACCAGTCCCACGATCATGTAAAAGGTCGTTGTTTTTCCCGCGCCGTTTTTTCCCAATAACCCCACCACCTCGCCATTGCGCACATGGATGTCCACCCCGTTGACTACGCGCCGTCCCCCGTATTGCTTCACCAGCCCGCGGGTCTGGATGAGGTGTTCCCTCGCTTCGACGGTTTTCATCGGCAGCGGGGGCGGTCCCTTTCTTTTTGCCGTGAGTGCGGGGAGTGGAGGTGGCGTGGAACGCTTTTTTATCGTCTTCGATGTATCGGCTTCACGCAGGATGGCCACGATCTCTGCCGCTCCCTTGGTTTCCAGGGCATCTGGGGTGGGTGAGACAGGCGGAGCGGCGAACATCGCTTTCGGCACCTCAAATGGACTCGAAGTCTCCGGGTCGGATAAGAAAGAAAAGGGTGTCACGGAATCCATCTCCGGGGTTTCGTCCGGTATCGGCGCTTTGGTGGCTGAGGCATCCAGGCTCGGGGTAACGGGCGTGCGCTTATCGTCTCCGAGCAAGTCCGGTTGTTCCAGAGAAGACTCCTCCGGCGACTTTGCCCTTGCGGTCTTGGGCGTTGGCAGGCGGTGTTTCATGCCTTAGGGGGTGGGGGCTGGCGTCGTCTGCCCCGGTCCGCCATTGACAATGATCACCGTGCTGCGGCCTCCGGAGGTGATCATTTTTTGGTTGGTTCGGAAAATGGTGATGATGGGGGCGGCGACCTTGTTTTTGTTCTGTTCGATCACCGGTTGGTCGGTCAGGACGAACCTGTCGTCTTCGCTGAAATATTGCGCCTGGCCCGAGTGCGTGATTCGGTCTGGCTGGGTGATGACCACATTGCCCGTGGCCAGAATGTTATCGACCTTCCCCGCCTTGTTGAAGATCACCGTCATTTCCTCGCACGTCATGTTGAAATTCGTCCCGGTGACCACCACACTGCCCGTGAAAACCGAGGTGTGCGTCGTCTGGTCGGATCGCAGCTCGTCCGCCGTGATAACTGTACTCCCGGTCGGTGCCGTATCGGCGATGGAACCGGTAACATCCATGTCCTGTCCTCGCAATACGGCAATCGATGTCAGCGTCAGCAGGAAACAAAGCGATAAATGGTGCGAAGGATTCATTTGGTGTCGGACGGGGCTTGGGGAGCGGCATTGGTGCTCGAAACGGCTCCGGGCATATCGAGCATGGAATCGTTGTTCGGGTTGGAAACGGGAACCGATGGTGCCGGACTCGGGACGGAAGGCGCGGCGACTGACGGCGTGGAAGAGGAGGTGCTCGGGGTCGAGGTATCGCCCAGCGACGTGCTCTTGCCCACATCGAAATTCTTCAGTACGACCCTCACGTTGGTGCGCAAAAGATATTTGCTCGTCGTCATGTCGAAATCGCAACTCTGAGCCGTGGCCGACATGTTGGCCCGCTCGATGTCCACCGTGTTCTTCGTCCGCATCTTCCGTTCGTTCACGTAAAGATCGGCCTTCGGCGAGGTGATCGTCGTGGTGACGGCCCCGTTGTCGTAGACTTGGATCTTCAGCTCCGTCGCTTCCGCCCGGTTTTGCGTAATGCCGGTCGCCTGCGTGGCGTTGCCGGTGTACTTCAACTTGCCCCCCTCGTAGACCGGGAAAACAAAATTCTTGAAAGTCTGCCCCACCGGCAGTTGCAGCGTCTGCCCGCCGCCCGAACTCTGGGCCCAGGCCGCGCCGAGTAGGAGGACACTGAATCCGATGCTAAGAACGAGAAGCCTCATGGATGATCTTTAAAGTTCGCAGCAGCCCCTCCATTTGCGCAAGTGGAATCATGTTCGCTCCGTCGGAAGGAGACTGGTCGGGCTGCGGGTGCGTCTCGATAAAAAGGCCGTCGATTCCCGCCGCCACCGCCGCTCGGGCCAGTACCGGGGCCATGCTCCGGTCGCCCCCTGTGCTTGTGCCGTTGCCTCCGGGTCTTTGCACCGAATGGGTTGCATCGAAGATGACCCGGTGCCCTGCCTGCCGCATTTGCGGAAGGCTCCGCATATCGACCACCAGATTGTGGTAGCCGAACGTCGTCCCCCGCTCCGTGATATAATAGTCCTCGCAACCCGCCGCGCGCAACTTGGCCCCGATGTTATCGACATCGTCCGGCGCCAGGAACTGTCCCTTCTTGATATTTACCCCACGCCCGCTCCGCGCCGCCGCTAACAACAGGTCGGTCTGGCGACAAAGAAAAGCCGGAATTTGCAGAATATCGACGACCTTCGCCGCAGTCTTGATCTGGGCCGTCTCGTGGATGTCCGTCAGGACGGGACACCCATGCTTTTTTTTCACTGCCGCCAGAATTTTCAGCCCTTGGGCCAGCCCGGGACCCCGGAACGATTTTCCGCTTGTCCGGTTCGCCTTGTCGAACGACGCCTTGAAAACGAACGGAATGCCGAGATCGCCGGTCAACTCGACCAGGTGCTTCGCGATGGAAAAAGTCAGTGCTTCGGACTCGATTACGCACGGCCCCGCGATCAGGAAAAAAGTCTTCGCCGGGCTGGAAGGGGGATTTTTGTTCACGAGGTAAGGGACAAGGCTACCGGAAAGCGCCCACGAATGCGAACCCAGAACTCATATCGTGGCTGCTTTCGATATGAGTTCTACCTCTCCCGATATGCCACCGCCGCCTTGATGAATCCGCTAAATAGCGGATGCGGCCGGTTCGGCTTCGATTTGAATTCGGGGTGAAATTGACACGCCGCAAACCACGGATGGTCCGCCAGCTCGATCAGCTCGACCAGTTTCCCGTCCGGCGTCAGCCCCGAGATGATCAGACCGTGCGCCTGCATTTTCTCCCGGTAATCGTTGTTGAATTCGTACCGGTGCCGGTGTCGCTCCGTGGCCCGGTCCGTCCCGTAGGCCTGCTGGATTTTCGTCCCCGCCACGAGATGGCAGATGGATGCCCCCAGGCGCATCGTCCCCCCCATCTTTACCACCTGCTTTTGCTCGTCGAGCATGGAAATGACCGGGTCTGGCGTTTCGCTGTTGAACTCCGTGCTGTGCGCCTTGCTCAGCCCCAGCACATCCCGCGCGAAATCGACCACCGCGATCTGCAGGCCCAGGCACAGCCCCAGGTACGGAATTTTTTGCGTCCGCGCATACCGCGCCGCCAGAATTTTTCCCTCCACCCCCCGCACGCCGAACCCACCCGGCACCAGGATTCCGTCCAGTCCGCTCAGAAACTTCGTCGCGCCATGTTCCTCGATTTCCTCCGCGTCCACTGTGACCAGGCTCACCCCCGCATCCGCCGCCGCACCCGCATGGGTCAGCGCCTCGTAGATGCTTTTGTAGGCGTCCTGGTTGTCCATGTATTTCCCGACCACCCCGATTTTCACCCGGTGCTTCGGCGTAATGATCCGGTCGACAAAATGGCGCCACGCCGACATGTCCGCCGGTGGAAGATCGAGCTTCAGGTGCCGCACCGCCAGTTCGTCGAGCTTCTCCCGCTGCAACATCAGCGGCACCTCGTAAATCGTATTCGCCACGTCCTTCTCCTCGATCACCGCTTCCGGGCTGACGTTGCAGAACATCGAAAGCTTTGCCCTCAGTTCCCGGTCGATCGAATGCTCCGTGCGACAAATCAACACATGCGGCTGGATCCCAATCTCCCGCAGCTTTGCCACGCTCTGTTGCGTCGGCTTCGATTTCAGCTCACCCGCTGCCTTGATATAAGGCACCAGCGTGACGTGAATAAAGAGCGTATTGTCCTGGCCCACTTCCAGCGCGAATTGCCGAATCGCCTCCAGAAACGGCAGCCCCTCGATGTCCCCCGTCGTCCCCCCGATTTCCGTGATGACCACGTCGCAGTCCTGAAACTGCCCCACCTGCCGGATGCGCTGCTTGATCTCGTCCGTCACATGCGGAATGACCTGCACTGTTTTCCCCAGGTAGTCCCCGCGCCGTTCCTTCGCCAGCACCGCCTCGTAAATCTGTCCCGTCGTCAGGTTGTTCTTCCGCGTGAGCTTGCTCGAGGTGAAACGCTCGTAATGCCCGAGATCGAGGTCCGTTTCCGCGCCGTCCTCCAGTACATAGACTTCGCCGTGCTGATAGGGACTCATCGTGCCCGGATCGACATTCAGGTACGGATCGAACTTTTGCAGCACGACCTTCAGCCCCCGGTGTTCCAGCAACGTCCCCAGTGCCGCCGCAGTGAGACCCTTGCCCAGTGAACTCACCACGCCGCCCGTTACAAAAATATATTTCATGTCTTCTTCCTCTTCCGTGTCTTGCGGGCGGGCTTGGCTTGCTCCAGCAAGGCCGCCGCGACCCGTGCCAAATCTGCGGGCGTATCGACGCCGAGGCAACGATATTTGGTTTCGATGACTTGGATCGCCATCCCGTGCTCCAGCGCCCGAAGCTGCTCCAGGCTCTCCGCCAGCTCCAGCGGACTCGGCCGCAGCGAGACGAACGTCGCCAGTGCCCGCGCTCGAAACGCATAGATGCCCACATGCCGCAACAACTTGGCCTTCGCGTCGAAGGCCCGCTGAAACGGCAGTGGTGAGCGCGAAAAATAAAGCGCCTCCTGGTGCCGGTTGCACACCACCTTCACCACCTCCGGGCTCCGCCATTCCTCCTCCGACTCGATCCGATGCGCCAGCGTCCCGATCGGCACCCGCGGGCTCTCCATCATCCCGCGAATCAAATCGTCCACCGCCGCCGGTGAAAGCATCGGTTCGTCTCCCTGCACGTTCACGTACAGGTGCGCCGTGACCTTGTCCGCCACTTCCGCCATCCGGTCTGTCCCGGATCGGTGCGATTTCTTCGTCATCACCACATCCGCCCCGAACTTTGCCGCCGTGTCCGCAATCCGTTCGTCGTCCGTCGCGACGATTACCTGTTCCGTCAGGCGGCTCCGGCAGGCCGCTTCCCAAACCCACTGGATCATGGGCCGCCCCTCGATCCGGGCCAGACTCTTGCCGGGAAAACGCGTTGCGCCGTAACGCGCCGGAATAACGATGACCGATTTCATTCCATTTCGTGGGTCTTGGGGGTTGGATCGTTGGATGATACCTCGATGATCCATTGCACGGCTTCCCTGAGGTTGTTGGCGATAAAATGCGCCTTTTGCCGCGCCAAGTCGTCCTCGGGATCGCCGCTCTCCTTCCGGCTCGAGAGCTCGTGCGTTAGCAGCACCGTCCGGCATCCCGCATTAATGCCGCATTCGATATCCGAAAGCCGGTCTCCGACGAAAAACGACTTGGGCAGGTCGAGGTTATTGATCTCCGCCGCCTTGAACAAAAGCTGCGGCGACGGCTTCCGGTCCGTCGCCTTCGGATCGTCCGGTGCCGCGAACGAGTGATAGAACGCATGGATGTAGTCCCCGTCGAGCTGCCGCTTCAGCTCCGCATTCACCGCGAAGACCTGGCTCCGCGTGATCAGTCCCCGCCCGACTCCCGATTGGTTGCTCACCACAAACAGCCAGAATCCCGCCTCCCGCAACGCGTACATCGCTTCCGCCGCCTCCGGGAAAATCGTCACCAGGGACGGATCGCCCAGGTAGGGCACATTCACCATTAGTGTGTCGTCCCGGTCGAAAAATACCGCAAGGTGCTTCATACGATCCCGTCCGTTTTGACAAACATCTCCCGCAACTCGTCCACGTTCAGCGTTGCCGTGCCCAGCTTCCCCACCACCACCCCCGCCGCGTGATTCGCGATCTCCGCCGCCTCGATCCCCGTCGCCCCTGCCGCCAGTGCCAGCGTGAACGCCGCGATCGCCGTGTCGCCTGCCCCGGAAACGTCGAAGACCTCCTGCGCCCGCGTCGGCGTGTGATACGGTTTCTGTCCGTTCTCCAGCAGGAGCATTCCCGCTTCGCCAAGAGTGATCAGCAAATGGTGAATCGCATGTTTTTTTTGCAGTACCGCCGCTGCCGCCAGCACCGATTCCTCGTCTTGCGCGTAGGGCAGTCCCGCCGAGAGAAACGCCTCCCGCCGGTTCGGCTTGAGCACCGTCGCTCCCGACCAGTCGCACGGATTGCTCGGATTCGGATCGACTGCCACAATCTTCCCTCGCGCCGTCGCTTCGTTCACCACCAGCGTCACCAGCTCCTGGTCGATCAGTCCCTTCGCGTAGTCCTCGATGATAATCGCATCGTGACCGGTGATCTCCTCCCGCAGCCGGGCGAACAGCCACTGCTTGCTCTCCGCGTCCAGCGCCGCCCGCGACTCTTCGTCGATGCGCACGATCTGCTGCTGGTCCTCGATCTCCAGGTGATCGTGCAGTTGCCGCGTGATCGCGCAAATCCGCGTCTTGTGCGTCGTCGGACGTAGCCCCGTCCGCCGGATGCTCCCCGTCGCTATGCCCTCGCCTTCCAGTATCTGCACCAGTCGCTTCCCCGGCTCGTCCTGCCCGATTACTCCGGCCAGTCCCGTCTTTGCCCCCAGGCTCGCGAGGTTGCGCGCTACGTTGGCCGCTCCCCCCGGATATGCCGCCCGACGCTGGATGTCCACCACCGGCACCGGTGCTTCCGGCGAAATGCGGGTCACTTTCCCCCACAGAAATTCGTCCAGCATCAGGTCGCCAATCACCAGGATTTTGGTCTGCGGGAAAGCCCCGAGGATGGTCGCCAACCGTTCCGTTGTGAAATGCATGGAGCAGTAAATAAAAACGAGGGCCAAACTCCAAGCCCAATTATCGTGGGGCGCGTGTTGTTTCCGACCGACGATTCAGGGCGGAGCGTTGCTCGGAAGACCCCCTGCCGGAGATAGGACCGTTATATTCAGCGAGTCCAGCCGGATTGTCCCGGAGCCACGATAAAAGATGCGCATCTCGAACGGGTGTCTCGGTTTCTCAACCAGGTAATCGTGGCTGAAGACCTCGGGACCGGTCCCGCTGCACGGCAGTGGAGCGGAGTCCAATTCCCGGTCCGGCTCTCCTTGGGCATGAACGAGTAGATCGTAAGTCGGAATTTGGTCCGGGGCGGGCGGAGTCAGGTACTCATAGTGGAAGCTCAGGCGGTACTGCCCCGGCTTCAGGGACAACAACGGCCCGCCATTCAGGAAACCGGGGCGGTCGCGCCCTTGCTTAGCCAGTCTCGAGGTGCCCTCGATCGTTCCGGTGTCCGAGGGAAACGTGCTCGGGTTGAGTGGCAGGGTCCGCCCGTTATCGAGCAGCTGGTTCGAGAGCCTGTTGAAGATGTCGCTGTAAACGATCGCCCTCGCCTCGGAATAAATCCAGACCGGCGTGTGTCTCGGCGTATACAGAATCTCGTCCGGTGGCCCAAACGTCAGGCCAAACAACGGGTCGGGCGCGTAGAGCAACCGGATCCGAGGCTTTTGCTCGAACGGCAGCCCCTTCCCCATCCATTCCAGGCTGCTGAAGTCGTGATTGTATCGTCCGTCCCCCGTCGCCGGGCGCAGCG
>CAJCII010000096.1 GCA_903970335.1 Bacteroidota bacterium
GGCTCAGGCCGTAGCCTTCCTCCATGCGGAGAGGGAGGAAGGTCTCGACCTCGGCGCCGAGCCGCCGGAGGACACGCCACAGGAGGGCGCTGGAGGTGATGCCGTCGACATCGTAGTCGCCGAAGATGACGATGCGTTCGCGGGCGGCGATGGCGCGGAGGATGCGTTCGGCGGCGGGGCGCAGGTCGGTGAGGAGGAAGGGATCGCCGAGGGTCTGGAGGCGGGGGTCGAGGAAGGCGCGGATTTGTTCGGGGTTGCGGCAGTCGCGTTGCCAGAGGCAGGAGGCGACCTGGGGATGGAGGTCGAGGGAGCGGGCGAGATCCAGGGCCTCCGGGGTGGGAGCGGCCTGGGTCCAGCGCTTGCCGAGGGCGCTGAGGTCAGGCATGACGGGAAAATTGCCGGATGGAGCGGGG
Source organism: Bacteroidota bacterium (assembly GCA_903970335.1). Classification (GTDB taxonomy): domain Bacteria; phylum Verrucomicrobiota; class Verrucomicrobiia; order Methylacidiphilales; family UBA1321; genus JABDGH01. The sequence continues at coordinate 414 of CAJCII010000096.1, forward strand.
GTAATTCATGGTTGGGGGAGGCTGGGAGGGAGCTTGTGGAGGGAAGCTACGGTAAAACGACTGGGGAGGCAATTGTAGAGGACGGGCTTTTGACGGGATTGAGTGGGCGGCAGAACGGAGAGCTCAGAAGTAATCCGGTGCCCCCTACTCCTCATCCAGCCCCCACACCTTCCCCTTCGGCCCGATATTGAACGTCACCGACATCCCGCCCTTTTCCGCCTCGATCGTATAATGCACCGTCCCCTTCGCCAGGGCATGCACCTCGTCGATCTCGATAATCTTCCCGTCCCCCACCGTCTTGCTAATCGTACTCTGCACGCTCGCCGGGACTTCCTCCAGCGTGACCTCCTGGCTCATCAGTTCGCCTTGCGCGGACACGGTAAAATTCCGCTCCTGCCCGTCCCCCGTCGTCATCGTCCCCTCGTAAATACGGTTCCATTTGAAGAAAGCCTGATCGATCCCCTCCAGCTTCCCCTGCCCCACCTCGTTCATGATCGCCGTCTGCAACTCCGGGGAAAGCTCCTCCAGCTTCACCTCCCGGCTCACCACGTTTCCTTTCGCCGAAATCGTAAAATTGCGCTCCTCCCCGTCCGCTTCTTTCACCGTCGCCTCATAGGTCGACATCCCATTGTCGAAATTCGCATCGATCCCCCCGATCTTCCTCGTGCCCGCCTCCTTCACGATCCCCGCTTGGATTTCCGGTGCCAGCTCGGCCAAACTCACCTCCTCGCTTAAAAGCTTCCCCGACTCGGACACCGTAAAATTCCGCTCCTCTCCGGACGGAATCGTCACCGTCCCCTCGTAAATCGTCGTCCCGTTCTCCAACATTTTATCGATCCCCTCCAGCTTCCCTTGCCCCACTTGCGCCCGGACCACGGTCTGCACCTCCGGCGGAAGCTCCGTCAGGTTCGTTTCCTCGCTCGCCAGCGTCCCGTCCTCCGCATAGGTATAGTCCCGCTCGTCTCCCGCTGCGGACAAAATCCCCGCCTTGTACGTCGTCTTCCCCTCCTCGAACTCCTCCGCCATCCCCTCCAGTTGACCCTCCCCCACCTGCGTAGTAACCGCCGTCTGCACGGCGGCTGGCACATCCGCCAGCGACACATCCTTGCTCTCCAGCGTCCCCTCTTCATCCACCGTCAAGTCCCACTCCTCCCCCTCCTTCGCTGTCGTCGCCACCTCGTAGGAAACCTCCCCGCCCTCCACCTTCCGCTCGATCGTACTGACGCTTCGACCCGCCAGGTTATCCGTGATCGTCCTCTGCACCGCCGGTGGCACGTCCGCCAGTGCCAGAGCGCGTGCCGATGTCCCACTCGCCATCGCCCCAACCAACGCCAGCGCCAACGCACAAAACGGCATCGTCTCTTTTTCCATTTATGGAGACACTATCCCCGTTCCCCAAAAAAGAAAGGAGAACTCGTGCAGTTGTCCCCAAGGTAGCCACGCACTCCGCACGAAGACTGCCTGCCCTGCCTTTCGTCAAGCCAAAGGCTTGCCACCACCATAGCCGGTGATTGAGCGCAGCGACATCACCGGAAATAACGCCTCCAGCCACTCACCCCGCGAGGGGTGATAGCCATCCTCCACTTCGGCCCTCTGCCGTCCTCCGTGCGAAACCGCTCCCCTTCCCTCGTTCCCAAACTTGCCGCCCTCCGCATAAGCTTCGAAGCGCTACGCCCTCCGCAGGCCCGTCCCTGCAACTCCCTTGCCCCTGCCTCTCAGCCCCAACGGGGCAACCTACCTCAAGCCTGTGGGCAACGCCCCAGGTAAAATCCCACGAAGCAAAAGCCCTGTAAGGGCGACCTAAAAGAAGAAAGAAAAAGGAACCAAGGTCGCGGTGGTCTTGAATTCCGACTCGGTTTTACCATCCTTGCCCGTGTCCCTGCCCCTTTTTCCTCAAAGGTGACGGACCTACACCTCGTCCGCATCGGAATCGCCGACTATGCTGTGGTCTTATCCGTCGTCGCTGAAAATCCGCGTGAGCCTGACTACTACAAAGACCTCATTCGCATTAACTACGAATTGGCTCACCTATCGGTTGAAGTTCACGCATGTCCCGCCCACGTAAAAGTATAAGGCAAGTGCTCGTCGGCCTAAGAGGTCTGCTTGGAAGGGAGCTGAATGCCATCCCGTTTTAAGTCGCTGTCAGTAGCAACCGAAGCTAGGGTGCCGGGCGGATGCTGGTACCAGCCCGGATCGTCGTAGGACTTAAGATCGTCGCGGACTTTCAGGATCGTAAACATGCCGCCCATCGTGATCGGGTCGTATTGCCCTTGGCCTCCAACCATCGGGATGCTGTTTTGGGGCACGGGCATTCCCATGGCGCCCATATCGCCCATGCCGTCTGCTCCCATGTTCATAAAGCCAGGAATTAGCGTCTTGCGGACTTTCTTGTCGATCTCGTCCGTATCGACTCCAATCAGGTTAAGCGCACCGTGCCCCATCTGGTTCATGACGTGGTGCGTCATGTGGCAGTGCATCGCCCAATCACCGGGCGCATCGGCAACAAACTCCACCGTTCGAGTTGAACCGACCGGAACAAGGATTGTCACTTCGCGTTGCTGGGCGGATTCAGGAATCTGGCCGCCGTCCGTTTCCACTAAGCGGAATTGATAGCCGTGGAGGTGGATGGGGTGATGATTCATCGCTCCGAGGTTTCCCAAGCGGATGCGGACTCGCTCACCAGTTTTGACGACCAGCGGATCTGTGCCCGGATAAGCCTTGGCGTTCATCGTCAGGATATTGAATTCGGTCATTTCATTGGGGTCGGGGCGCGATGTTCCGGGGACGATTTTCCATTCGCTAAGCATGATCGCGAACTCCCGGTCAGGTGGATTCTCCGCGCGGGTCCGCGGATGGATCAGGAAAAGGCCCATCATGCCGAGCGCCATTTGCGTCATCTCGTCATGGTGCGGGTGATACATGAACGTACCGTGCTGACGCAGGACAAATTCATATTTGTAAGTCTCATCCGGCTGGATGAGATGTTGGGTGAGACCACCCACGCCATCCATGCCATTGGGTAACAGGATGCCGTGCCAATGCGCCGTCGTTGGCTCCGACAGTTGGTTTGTCACGTAAATACGAACGCGGTCCCCCTCGACGGCTTCAAAGGTCGGCCCATGAATGACGCCATTGTAGCCCCAGCCCTTGATCTTCAAGCCCGGGGCCACCTCGTGCTCGACCTCTTGGGCAATGAGATGAAAAACCTTCACGCCATCGACGATCTTGTAAGGCAGTTTGACGCCGTTTGGAACAACGACCGGTTTGTAGTCGGTATCGGGCTGGCCTGGAGCCAAGCCGTCTCCCGTATAAGTGGCCTGGGCAAGGAGCCGGGGCGAAAGCAGGGCGGCGGTGGAAGCGAGGGCGGCGGCTCCGCCGGCGACCGCGCTACGCTGCATGAAGGTTCGTCGGGTCATCATAAGTTTAGGGCTTGGGTGAGGATTGCACGGCATGGAGATTGCCGCCCACGGCTTCCTCTAATTGCGCACGCGAAATCCAGTAGTCGCGCCATGCCGCAATATAGTCTCTTTCCGAATCGAGTTCCCGTTGCTTCATCAGGAATAAATCGTAGGTGTTGACCTGCATCGCATTGTATTGAAGGAGCGTTTGATTGACCGATTTCACGTTCAGGGGGACTACTACATTCTTGAAGTAGGTGACCTGATCACGGTTGACCTTGAGCGTTTCCCGAGCTTCGCGCACTTCAGAGCGAATACGGATGGCAAGCGATTGAAGTTGGCGCCGGGCCTGCCGGTACTCGGCAGCGAGCTTGGCGATTTCGCCCTGCCCTTGATCGAAGATGGGCAATTCTAAATCCAGCGTCGGCCCGGTGATGCGCTGCCCGTCCGTTTGCTTTTCGGTGTCCACTCCCACATCGATGCTTGCTGGTAGAAACCGAGTGTTAGTCTTAAGCGCTAGAGCTTGGCCGATGGCATCGACCTGCTGACGCATCGCGAGAAGGTCCCGGCGCTGGCTGATTGCGAGAGATTCGAGGTGCTCCAGGGATGGATCGTGCTCCGGCAATTCGGGAAGGCTTGGGGTTGCTTTCCAATCGATTTCATCGCCCCATAAACCCATCAAACGATTCAATTTCGCCCGAGTGCTGATTTTCTCCTTTTGCGCCTCGAAAATGGCGGTCTGGGCACTCGCCATTTGCGCCTGTTGATTGAGATAACCGGAATCGTTAATGTTGCCGGAATCGTGTTGAGCCTTGGCAACATCTACTGCCGCCTGGTCAGCCTGAACAATCAGGTTGAGCCGCTGCTCCAACTGGAGTTCCGCCTGATAGGTATAGAACTCCTCCTTTACCTCGCTGATCAGTTGGATGACCTCGTGCGTCACTCGGTCCTCCGTCGCTTCCAAATTCGTCTTGGCCACTTTGATCTTAAGTGGCATCAGGACGAGGCTGAGAAAATCCTGCGCCAGCGAGTATTCTGCGTCGGTGATGCCCGGCGCAACATCGGGGAAACGCCAGCTTCCCGAAAACGTCGGGTTTTTCAAAAGACCGGCTTGGACCAAGTCGGCTTGTGAAATTCCTATTTCTTCAAAAGTGGCCTGGAGATCGGGATTGTTGAGCAAGGCAACCTGGGCGGCATCGTTGGCACTAAGCGCGGAAAGCAGCAGGCGATGCACCTCGGCTTGAGCCTTTTGATCATCGACCGTTCCTTGGTCCCAGGCGACTTGATGCCCTGAGATAGTGCCGACATCGCGCTGCACGGGCTGAAACGCCTCCTGGGGACTTACGGATGCACAACCCGTCAAGAGAAGCGCTATCGGAACTGTTTGGAAGATAAGTCTTACGGGTGACACAAAGTCTTAAACGGAGCCGTGCGTCCAATCCCTCAATCCAAGGGGTGTATTTCTGAAAATTCGGGTTTTGGCGCAAAGATCAGAAAAAATGAGGGGTAGGACGACTCGTCTCGTTGAAAGAGGAAACCACCGATTATATTCCTATGAAATCTAAATTCTTTCGTAACTTCGTACTCACAGTGCTCGCCTTGTTTGCTGGACGAGTCGAATAGGGGGGGCAAAAGGAGAATAGGGAGAGAATAGGGGACAGGCACGCGGCCAAGTAACTTCTGAACTTTTGCGAGCCGATTCGACCATGGTTGTGGCCTGCCCCCTTACGCGGGACACCTTAAACGTATCGTCCCGCCCCGACGCCCGTACTATCCAAAATACGAGCGTCGCAAACCTTCCCCACCCCTCACTGCCCAAAGGGCGGGGCATTCGTCGATGGCGTCGTTGAATTATGCTTGCTCGAATACGCCAAAAACCGGTGCCAGTGGTGGTGGTGATGACGATGATGATGGTGGTGATGCCGGTGATGACGCATCTTTGCCTCCACATTCGAAGGTGAGACGATCAAGGCACACGCCGCGATCAGCATGACGAGGATTACTTTTTTCATGGTTTTGGTTCTTTGCTTGGTTGTTGGGTTGTTTTTTGGGTTCGAAATTCGTCGTTGGTTGTCGTAAGGAAAGGGTCTGCCGGACTCATTCCTCCATCCCGAGCAAACGACCGGTCGCGCTGGCGATAAAATTGAACGGCTTGCCGTCTTTCTGGCCTTCGACCTCATAGGCCATGGCCTCGGCTTCGCCAGCGAACGACTGGTCGATCCCCACAACCTTCCCCGTGCCCAGTGTTTGCGCGATCGTCTGTTGCACGGCGGCGGGAACCTCCTCCAGCGACACCTCCCGGCTCAAAAGTTTTCCTTCCTTCGAGACGCTGAAATCCCGCTCCCGCCCGTCCGTCCCCGCCATCGTCGCCTCGTACGTGACCTCCTCGTCGTCGAAAGTCTTGTCGATTCCCACCAGCCTGCCGGTGCCCACCTGGCTCGTGATGGCCGCCTGGATGGCGGGGGCAAGGTCGCTCAGGTTCACTTCCTCGCTTAACAGCGTCCCGTCTGTCGCAAAGGTATAGTCCCGCTGCACATCGTTCGGCGCGGTGATCCCCGCCCGGTAGGTCGTTTCCCCGTCGTCGAACAATTTCTCCACTCCATTGAGACGGCCCGGCCCCACCTGCGCTTGCAGGGCCGTCTGGACTGCGGCAGGAAGCTCGGTCGGATCGGTGTCGATATTCAGCAACGTCCCGTCCTCATCCACCGTCATGTCCCATTCTTGACCGGTTCCGTCCCGGGCCTCTACCGCGTAGGAGACATCTTCGTTGTCCTCCCTCCGCACGACGTTGCTCACGGTCCTTCCGTTCAGGTTCGCCCGGATCGTCTTTTCCACCGCATCGGGAACCGTCGTCGCCACGGTCCCTTGCGTCTGGATTGCCGGAGATGCCGAACCGGCCACGACCGCCTTTTCGCCTTTCCACGACGACGCGATACCGATCAGGACCAGCAGCGCCAGGCAGGCCACTCCCCCGGCCAAAATCGGGAAAAGCGAAAGAAGATCGGCCCGCTTGTTTCCATTCGTCGGGTGGACCTGACGGAATTTCGAGATCATTCTCCGCTCGAATCCGGGATCGGGCCCTTCGGCCTCGATCGTCTGTTTCATCGCCTTGCTCATGGTGATTTCCTCGTTGTACTTTTCTTTGCAGGCGGGACAACCCGCCACATGCTCGTTCCAAGCCTCCAGTTCCGCCTCGGAAAGACCGCCGACTGCGGCTGCGCTGGCCCAAAATTCGGCGTCGTTATGCATCGTCGTGGTTTGCATCAGTTTACTCCGGTTACGTTCGGCAGGAGGGGCGTCCCCATCCTCTTCCGCATGGTTTTCATCGCTCGTGCCAAAATGCCGCGCAGCGCCCCGTTGCTCAGCCCCATTGTCTCCTCGATCTGCCGGTACTCCATCCCGTCCATGAAAAACAGGGTGACCGCGATCCGGTGATTTTCCGGCAGCGTGCTCAGCAACCGCTGCACCGCCCCGTTTCTCTCGCTCGTATAAAGATTGTCGCTGGGACACGGCGCATCGTCGTCGGCTATCTCCCCCACTTCCTCGATGTGGTTGTCGGCGCGCCGTTTTCGCAGCAGATCGCACGCACGGTTCCGCGCCGTGGTATAGAGCCACGCCGGAAATTTCTCCGGGCTGCGGATCAGCCATCGCCGCGCATACGCCTTCAGAAAAGTCTCCTGAACCACATCCTCCGCCTCCGCTGCGTTCTCCAGCACCCCATACGCGACCGCATACAGCCGTCTACTGTAAAGCGCGATCACCTCCTCGAAAGCCCCCGTGTCCCCCTTCAGCGCACGCCGGATCGTCTCCTGCTCGGAAAAATCCTTCCCTTGTTCGGCTGTCGCATCGCTCGTCATGTGTCTCTCGTCCCTATTATAGACGAATCAAACCCAAAAAATGCGTGCCCACTTTCATCTCCCTCCCAAAAATGGCGTAAATAGGCTCCGTGCCCTAGTACCATGTAACATTAGAATATTCGTATATTGACAGGCTTTTTCGCATCGAGGAAGCTCGTGGTATGGCACCACCACGCTACCAAATCAAACTCACCGCTGGGGAGCGTCTCGACCTGGAACGACTCACCAAGACCGACAAGACTTCCGCGAGGAAGTTTGTCATCGCCCGAGCGTTGCTCTTGTGCGATTTGGGTGACAATGGGCCGGGCTGGAAGGTGGCCGACGTCGCCGCTGCCCTCGGCATCACCACGCGCACGATCGAGCATCTCAAACGCCGGGTGGCCGAAGAAGGGGTGGAAGCGGCTCTCCAGCGCAAGACCCAACTCAAGCCCTCGCGTGAGATCATCTTTGATGGGGCGTTCGCGGCCCGCCTGACCACCCTGGCCTGTTCGCGGGCCCCCAAGGGCCATGCGCGCTGGACGGTGCGGCTGTTGGCCGAAAAAGTGGTGGAACTCAAGATCGCCCCGACCGTTTCCACCATGACCATCCAACGGACGCTAAAAAAAACCAATTGCAACCTCACGTAAGCAAGTACTGGAAGATTCCTCCCGAGCAAAACGGAGCCTTTGTTGCCTGCATGGAGGATGTGATTGAGACCTATCACCTCCCGTACGACGAGCGCTTCCCGCTGGTGTGCATGGACGAGTCCTGCAAGCAATTGGTGGGCGAAGTCGCTCCGGAGATGGCCATGGCTCCCGGTCGTCCTCATCGCATCGACCATGAATATGTCCGCCACGGGGTGGCCGAAATTTTTCTCGAAGTGGAGCCGCTGACCGGACGGCGTCATGTGCAGGCAGGCGAAAACCGGACGCGGCGCGACTGGGCGCTCTTCATCCGTGCCATGCTCGACGAACGCTACCCCCAGGCGATCAAAGTCCGGCTCGTCCTCGACAACCTCAACACCCACACGACCGCCTCGCTCTACGAAACCTTCCCCCCGTCCGAGGCCCGCCGCCTGGCCGAACGACTCGAGTTCCACTACACCCCGAAACACGGCAGTTGGCTCAATGTCGCCGAGATCGAACTCAGCGCCCTGGCCAGCCAGTGCCTAGATCGCAGGATCGCCAGCCTCGACCTGCTCAACCAGGAAATCAACGCCTGGCAAGTCCACCGCAACAACCGGCCCAACGCCATCGACTGGCAGTTCACCACCAGCGAAGCCCGGATCAAACTCAAACGCCTTTATCCGAATCTTTAGATGTTACAAGATACTAGGGCCTGTTAAGGTAAAAAGGTCGGAATGGCCCTTTTTACCTTAACAGGCCCTAATTCTCCTCAATGCCCAGTCTGACCTAAAAATATAGGCCAGATAGGCCACTTTACCCCCCTCCCCCCGCCCCCGCCCGACCCGTAATCCGGGCCTTCGACAGGTCGTAGGGATGGAAGGCCAACTGGACCGTGTCCCCCGGCACAAAGGTCCCCGTCTCCCCGTACCCGAGGTGGGCGATACACCGGTGCCCATTGGCCAGCTCGACCCGGTACGCCGAGTCGCCCAGCACCTCCCTCACCGTCCCTTGGGCCTGGAGATGGTCTCGGGCAAACATGTCAGGATCTCCGGTTCGTCCTCGGTGATCAGGACGGTGTGCTCGAAGTGGGCGGAAGGCTTCCCATCGTCGGTCACCACGGTCCATCCGTCGGCCAGCACCCGCACCTTCGCCCGCCCGAGGTTGACCATCGGCTCGATCGCGATGGTCATGCCGGGCCTGAGCTTGGCCTTGATCTCCCGACCGTAGTTCGGGACATGCGGTTCCTCGTGCAGGGCGCGACCGACCCCATGCCCCACGAACTCCCGCACGACACTGTAGCCATTGGCCACGACAAAGTTCTCGATGGCCTCGGAGATATGGTGGACGCGGTTGCCGGGGCGCGCCTGGTCGATGCCGATGGCGAGCGCCTCCTGGGTCTTGTCGAGGAGGCGGACGGTCGCGGCGGGGATCGCACCCACGGGAATGGTGGTCGCCGTATCCCCGACCCAGCCGTGGAGAATGATGCCGATGTCGAGCTTGACGATGTCGGCGTACTGGATGCGGCG
>CAJCII010000097.1 GCA_903970335.1 Bacteroidota bacterium
TGAGGGCTTGGCGGCGGGTGGTGAGCATGGCGGTTTCCGGGGTTGAAAGGTTTATCCACAAGCTAGCCCCTCGAGGCTTGGGTGCAACTGTCGCTCTGCGGGTCAGACCGCAGAAAGAGGGCAAGCCGCCGTCCAATAGAGCACCACGGCTGAAAGCTATCCCCGCCCGCGTGGCGGGCAGGCGAGAGAGTTGGCCGGACCGGTTAAGCTCCGCCACCCTTGTTAGCGCGCTTGGCTTCCAGCGCTTCCACTTTGGCGATGATCGGTCCAAGGGTGGGATCGATCGCGAGCTCGGCTTCATGGAGCTTTTTCTGGAACTCCGCATAATCCGACTTAAAGGCGGCCTTGTCTTCGTCCGAGGCGGTTTTGATGGTCGCACGCCTGGCTTTGAGGGCATCTCCCTGCGTCTTGAGGTCGGGGTCGTTGGCTTCGGCCTGTTCTTTTGCCTTATCGAGCTGCGCCTTTTCGTCGGCGGTCAGGGGACCGGACGTGGAAGGAGCCGCAGTACTCGAGGAGCTGTCCGAGGATGAACTGTCTTGGGCGAGCGCCACATTCGTGCAAGCCGTCCCAAGGGCGGCGGCTAACAGGGCGATACGGGGGAGGGTCAGAATAGTTTTCATGATACTATTAAGACTCCGCAGGCGGACAAGTGGCCGTTACAATTATGTAACGCTACGGAACTTTACCGCTTTTCACGGCCTTGAGCTGCGGCGCGTCCTCGAACGTCTTATAGTAATCGTCGAGCGGGTAACACCCGGAGCGGAGGCCATTGCGGGGGGCCGTGGTGCAGTCGCTGAAGGTCCGGCAGATCAACTTCGGCTCCGAGAGCTTTCCGTTCGTGGTGGCGTCGGCCAGCATGTGGGGGTAGGACAGGACCATCCGGCCAAGGCCGACGATATCGACGTGGCCGTTCCGCAGGTAGTACTGCGCCACATGCGGCAGATATTCCTGGAGGTAGGAATAGCCGGAGCCGACGAACAGGAGTTCCGGGAAGGCCGCCTTGAGCTCGGCGACGACGTTGATCTGGCGCGTGACCGAGATGAGCGGGTCTTCGTGGGGCTGGTAGCCGTCGGAAGGGGGATAGGCCGCCGGACGCTGGATGTGCGGGTTGTAATAGGGGCTGCCCGCGGAGAGGTTGACCAGGTCGATGCCCAAATCGGAGAACAACTTCAGGAGCAGCTTGGTTTCCGTCAGGTCGTATTCGAGCGGATTGTTCGGGTTGATGCCGAACTGGTAGCGGTAAGGCAGGAGATGGGAGAAATCCTCCGGCATACCGGGCCCGGGCTTGGCGGGCTGGGAGAGCTCGGGATTCGGCTTGAACGGGACGAAATCGAAGGCGCTCAGGCGCACACCGAGGCCGAGCTTCGGAGCCACGGCGCGGATGCCTGCGGCGATTTCCCGAATGAGGCGGGTGCGATTCTCGAACGAGCCACCATACGCGCCGGGCCGGGTGTGGGCACCCAGGAATTCGTGGAGGAGGTAGCCGTGACAATGCTTGATGTCGACAAAATCCGCTCCGATGTCGGCGGCGATCTTGGCGGCCTCGATATAGGCCTCGACCAGGCACTTGAGGTCGTCGTCCGTGAGAATCTGGTCGTCGCTCGTGACGTTGAATTTGGCATCGAGGATCGGGTGGCGGTAGGCGATGCGGGACTCCCACCGTTTTTTGTCGTGCGGACGGCAGAAGCGGCCCGAGTGCGTGAGCTGAAAGCCGATGATGAGGTCGTCCGTCGTGCCGAATTTTTCCTTATGCGCGGCCAGCAGCGTCTCGCGGAGTTGCGCGATACCGGCCTGGTTCTCGCGGTTGATGATGAGCTGGTTCATGTTGGCTCGGCCATCCGGGCGCACCGCCATCGCTTCACCGCCCCAGATCATTTTCGCGCCGCTTTCGCCGAACCGGTGCCAGCGACGGATCATCGGCTCGGTGACGCCTCCGGAGGTGGTGCCGTCCCAGCCCTCCATGGGGTGAATGGCCCAGCGGTTGCCGATGGTGCGTCCGCGCCAGTTGGCCTTTTTTACGAGCGGCGACGCATCGCCCTGGGCAATCTCGTCGTCGAGCTTGAGGTCGAGGTTGAGGCTCTGCAGATGGGCGCGGAAATCGGTAACCGTCTTGAGCGAGGGAACACGAACGAGTTTGAAGGGTGTGGACATGGCGATGGAAAGTTAAGCTTAGTGGAGAGACATTTTGAAGACGACAAATAAATGAGTCATGGTTCGGCGCGAAACGATGAAACCGGCCCTCCCTCATCGTCCTCATAAAAGCAATCGCACCACCCGAGCGTAGCGCGATACCTCATCCTCAAAAAACGAACCGTCATTCCTCCCCGGCCGCCACCGCAAGCCCCGCCCTGAGCGAAGTCGAAAGGGTCGTCGAGGAATCAGCCCCCGAACGATCCTCGATCTAACCAAAACCCTCGTTCCCAATCGAAAAAATTCCTCGGCCAAGGACGGCAAAATCGAGTCGAAATTCAATGCCGCAGCGTGCCTGTCCCTTTTTCCCGAGCTTGTCGAGAGATCGGTTCCCCATGCCTTTGCTCTAGCGGCGGTCTATGACCGCCCTCGGCGTCCCCTCGGTAGATAGCGTCGACCTCCGGGCAACGGGCCTTCCCCAGCCCCAACGGGGCGACCTAACCACCAAAGCCTGGGGCAACGCCCCAGGAATAGACCCCAATCCCCAAAGCCCTGTCAGGGCGAACTAAAACAACAAAGGCAGGAAAAAAGGGGCAGGCACACGGCCAAGGAATGGCAAAACCGAGTCGAAATTCACGGCCGCGGCGTGCCTGTCCCTGCTTCGGCCTTTATTCAGGGTAATCTCCTCCCTGTGGATGCGGTAATACAGGCTATAAGGAAATCGCTCGAAGATGTGTCGACGAAACGACCGATAGATCACGCGATAAATCAGAGGATTATTTTGGATGAAGCGAGCCGAAGAAAAGAAAATATCCTCAAATTCTTCACCCAAGCCATCGCGTCGTGAGTTGTACCAATCGACCGCTTCCGAAACATCGTCGAAAGCTCCCGGCAAGACCCGGATTCTTTTCATTTCCGACGCGCGGCCAGGAGAGCTTTTACTTGTTCCAGCGTCAAAGCCGAGTCGGGATTCTTCAGGAAATTCTCCCAACGACTATCCAGCAGATCCTTCTCTTCCTCGGAAACCTCCGCTTGCTCAAGTTCCGGTTCGATCGAAATCCACAACTCATCGATCAATTCCAGCTTTTCCGCCGTGGAGAGTGCCATGACTTGAGGAAGTTCCTTCAGCTTCATGGTCAAGTCATAGCACCAAAAGTGCCGGCGGACAACCGTTCCTGCCCCTACAAATCGTTCTCTTTAAGCTCTGCAATCTTCATCAAAGATCGGAGCAGACCGATTTTAAGAGGCTGGTTGCCATGAATTGGGATGACAATCCGTTCCCTTTTGCCTTCCTTGAGAAAAATGTGGTGGCTACCTGAAATGCGCCGTAGCACCCAACCCTGCGCAGCGATAATTATCGTCAATTCCTTACCCGATACCTGTTTCACAGCGCCAGCTCGAGAATCTGATCGGAACTGTCCGGCGATGCGACGGGAATTTCCGCGTCCAGCCAAAGCTCGATCGCCTCTTTGAGGTTGCTCCGAAGCTCATCCAGCGTTTCTGCTTGGGTAACGCAACCGGGCAACGCCGGAACCTCGGCCCAATAACCGCCCTCTTCGGCCTGATGAACCACGGCTTTGATCGTCATGAAATCAGGATACAGGCCCGTCTGTGAACGTCAATATGAGAGGGGAAAAGCGTAACAGGCCCAAACGCCGCTGTCCGCCTTACCTAATCATCCTCATAAAAGCAATCGCACGAGATCGCCTGTCCCTCGCACCGCGGACACGGCTCCAGGTCACACCCGATGGCATGCAGTCTGCCCCGCACAACCCCACAGTCGTCGCACGTCGGGTGGTCGAGATCGTCGGGACCGGAACCATAGGGAATCCGATCATACTCCTCGCTATTGATCGTAAAGCGCTTCGGCGCCATCCGCGGCTTTTTCTCGCCGTGCCATCTCGGCTCTTTGGCATTCCATGACATAACGCCTACCCTCAAATCATCCGCCCGGCTTTTCCGCGTTCCGCCTGCAACAAGGCTCCGATCCGGAAAACTTGGTACCCTTGCTCGAATCGCTCGGCCAAATGGGCGCTCCACGACTTTCGCTTGGCAACGTACCGTTCAAGATCGTCGTTCGGTCTTCCCGTCGGGATCTCAGTTTTTGTTTTTTTCACGTGTTTCATGGTCTTTCTTTCATGCTGCCGCAGGGTCCATTTCTTCTGAGGTGTCTCTGCTCAAATCATATACTCCATCATCACCGGCTCCTCGACGGCCACCGGCCTCGGCTGGTCCAGCAGCGCCTCCGCCGTCCGCCGTGCCTGACCCCGCAGTTCCGGCACTGCAATCGTTTCCCACCGCGTCCCGCGCAGCAGCGGTCCCAGCGCCAGGAAGAGGGACGACCGCTCCCCGTCTCGTCCGATGATCGTGTGGTCCGCATCCACCCGCACCCCCATCTCCGTCTCGTCCGGCGTCACCAGCCCGCGCCGGAGCAGATTTTGCAGTAACACGGAACTCGTCGCCGTGAACTTCGTGTTCGGCCCCGTCGCGTTGATGACTAAATCGCCCGTCAGCGCCTTGCCGCCGCTCAGTTGCACCCGCACCCGGTTCCCCTCGGCCTTCACGCCCTCGATCCTGCCCGCGTGCACCTGCAACTGCCCCGTCAGTTGCGCCGTTGTCAGTTGCGCATGAATCTCCGGCGCAATCCGGTGCCGCAACACATTCCACCGGGCCGCGTGGCGTTGCGCAAACTCCAGCCGTTCCTCCAGCGTGAACCGTTGCCACACCCGCTGCGTGTGCGGCCGCATCTTGTCCACGATAATCGCCGGGTTCGCCCCCAACTCCCGCAGCCGCGCACAGTGCTGCTCCATCAACTCCAGCAGTTTCTTCAGCCCCAGGTCCGCCAAGTCGATTCCCGGCGGGGGAAAGTCGGGATACTCGATCCCGCGAAAGTGCGCGTGCGGCAGCCACCCGTTCCGCGACACCGCATGGACCACCCCCTGCCAGCCCATCGAGCGCAGCGTAATCACCGCATCCACCGTCGTCAGGCCGGTCCCCAGCAGCACCACCGTCCCACCCGACTGCGGCAACCGGTTCTCCCACCCCTGCCACGGATTCCCGACCCACGCCGCGTGCGCCTGCAACGCCTCGCTCCCCGGTAGCCCGGCGGGCGGTTCGTTCCCTGTTGCCAGCACGATGCGCTCGGCCTCCACGCGACCGCCCACCGCCAGACGAATCGTCGCCCCATCGCCGTTCGGCGTAATGTCCAGCGCCTCGCCCTCCACAAAAGTCGTCCGCACCGGTGCCGACTCCATCGGCGACTGCAAGTACTGCTGCATCAGCCCCCGCAGGTAATCGCCGTAAATCATCCGCGGGATGAACCGCTCCCGCAGCTCCATCTCCGGCACCATGTCGTACTCCGAACGTGTCCGCAGCCATTGCAGGAAGTGGTCCGGCAGATCGGGAAAAGCCGACATGTTCCGCGCCGCCACATTCAGCAGATGCTCCATCCGCCGCGTCCCATATGCCACCCCCCGGGCCGTCGGCCGCCGTTGATTGATGATCGTGATCTCCAGCGGTTGCCGACTCAGCCGCGCCAGGTTCACTGCGGTCATCGTCCCGCTGAATCCCCCGCCGATAATCGCAATTTGTTCCGGTTGGGCCGTCGTCATGGCGTTGTCCTAAAGCACGCTAAATGCCCAGTCTGACCTAAAAATATAGGCCATCTAGGCCATTTTAACCTTCCACCGCCCCGCCCCCTCCGCCCAGCAGGTGCAGCACCGCCATCCGGATGGCCAGCCCGTTCTGGACCTGGTCCAGCACCGTCGAGTTCGGCCCGTCGGCCAGCTCGCTCGCGATCTCCACCCCCCGGTTGATCGGCCCCGGGTGCATGATCAGCACCCCCGGCTTGCACCGCTGGAACCGCGCCAGGTTCAGCCCGAAGAGCGAGACGTACTCGCCCACCGAGGGGAAGAAGCTGCGCCGCTGCCGCTCGTGCTGGATGCGCAGGAGCATGATCACGTCGGCCTCGGGGAGCACCGCGTCGAGGTCGTGCGCCACGGTCACGCCCAGCTCGGAAAACAGCTCCGGCACCAGCGTGGTCGGCCCGACCAGCGTCACCCGCGCGCCGAGCTTCGTCAGCGCCCAGACATTCGACCGCGCCACGCGGCTGAAGAGGATGTCCCCGCAAATCACGACGTGCAGGTCCTTCCAGTCCCGGGTGCCGCCGAGCCGTTCCCGCATGGTGAAGGCATCGAGCAGCGCCTGGGTCGGGTGCTCGTGCGCGCCGTCGCCGGCGTTGACGAGGTGGGCATCGAGCCGCTCGGCGAGGAACTGCGGCGCACCGGCGGCGGAGTGGCGCAGGATGACGAAGTCGGCCTTCATCGCCTCGAGCACCTGGCCGGTGTCCTTAAGCGTCTCGCCCTTGCGGAACGAGCTCGACTCGCTGTCGATGGAGACGACATCGGCGCCGAGACGCACGGCGGCCAGTTCGAAGGAAGTCTTGGTGCGCGTGCTCGGCTCGACAAAGAGGTTCACCACGGTCCGCCCCTCGAGCGAGGTGGCTTTCTTCACGGGCCGGGCGAGCAGGTCCTTGAAGTGGCGTCCCGTGTCGAGAATCAGTTCGATCTCGGCCCGGTCCAACTCCCGGATGGTGAGGAGGTCCTTGCGCGTCCAGGCAGTGCTCATTAAAGACGAAGTCTAACGGGACTCTTTCCGGGAGACACTATTTTTCTCGGGTGGCGGTCAGCGTTTTTCGGCGAGCGCGGTCTCGGGCGCGATCGACAGCGCCTGCACGGACACACCTTTTCCATCGGGACGCAGGTCGAAGGCGACCGCATTCTTTTGGTCCGCTCCGAAATTCAGCCAGCACTCCGGCAGGTAAAAGTCGTGCTGCGGTCCGACCTGCCAGTAGCGTCCCAGGGCATGGCCGTTGAGATAGACGAAGCCGTTGCCGGTCGCCTCGATATGCAGTTGCCACGGCACCCAGACGGCGGGATTTTTCTCCGGTAAGGCGAACTCGGCACGATACCAGGTCAGCAGGTCGGTGGCTGTGGGAACTGCTTCCTTGGCGATGTCAACTTTTCCCCAACTCGCGATCTCCGGCGGAGCGGTCGTTGCCGAGAAGGCAAGGCCACGGTCCCGTTCCCCGGCACTAAATTCCAGGGGTACTGCGCTCCCGCCGATCTTCACACTCCGGATTCCATTCAACAATTCCATGGCAGGCCCGCCATTCGGCTGTCCGCTATTTTCATAGAGCAGCACGGTCTCGCCCGTTTCCGCTGGTAAAGCGATGGTCATGGTATCGGTTGGCGCGGTGACGTGTTTCACGGTCGTATCCGTAGGCAAAGCGAATGTCGCCTTGCCGCTTCCCGCTCCGCCGGTGTCGAGCAATTTCCCGTTGGCGATGGCGATGACCGTGTCCTTTGTGTTCTTTTCGATGGTTGCCGTTTCGCCCGGCTGGGCGGTGAGGCGATAGTAAATGAAGTGGCGGTTGAAAACGCCCAGGCTCTCCACTTTTTGGCCCGGATCGAGATGTGTCCAGTTGGTCGGTAAAGGATCGGGTGCGCGCTCAACCTGGGTGATCGCAATCGGGGAAGGGAGCCCTTCCGCGGGACGCGTAATGGGCGGCGCGGGCTTCGGCAGCCATTCGCCTTTCGTCGGATCGGTTTCACCGGGCGGAAGATAAAGCACCATCGAACCGAACGGTTCCAGTTCGTAATCGAACGTCAGGTCGGGTGCTGTGCCGTTCGTTTCCTTGAGGTGGATGGTCCCCTTGCGCGGGGCGAGGTGATTTTCCGTCCGGACAAAAATATACCGACTCCCGTCCGGCGCCCGGCGTTCGGCGATACCGACATCGGCATCCGTCGCGGTGGCGACAATCGGCACGGCATCCGCACGGCAAAGCTTGGCCGCGTGATCGATCAGCATGTGGCCCAGCGCCCAGACGCGTTCATAGCGGTCGCCCACCCCACCCGATTCGCGGATCGGCGCATTGTAATCGTAACTCGTGATCAGGTTGTGAGCCGCCCAGTCGTCCAGGTTCGTTCCGCCGAAAATCATGTAGTAACTCATCGCCGTCTCCCCGTTCTGGATGGCATAGAGCGTCAGGTTCTGGATTTGCGCGGCGGTGACGCCGTCCTGTTGGTCGCTCAACTTGCCGCCGACCTGGGCAAACCACCCCCCCTGCATTTCCGTCGTCATCATCGGTGCGTCGGGTTGCTGGGTCCGCAGGTGCTCCAGCTTGGAGGTCAGTTCCTTGGCGACGTTCCAGCGAGGATAAAAATTCGTACAGTCGAAGACACCTCGCAGAATGCCGTCCTTGATCGTCCGGATCTGTTTCGTCCAGCAAGTGATCAGCGGCACATCGATGCCGTTTGCGGCCGCGTCGTTGGCCAAGGCGGTGAGCTGATTGATTCTCACCTCGTCCGGCAGCGACAGTTTGGCAAAATCGTATTCGTTTTCGATCTGGAACAGGATCACACCCGGCTGTCCCGGCGCTTTGCGGGTGATTTGATGTTTGGCGATGACCGGGCAGACCGCATCGTACCAATGCTTGCACCAGGCGAGGTAGACCGGATCGTCCGTCCGCAACCAGGCACCCGGGCGCAGGGGCTGGTCCGGCTTTTTCAAGGCAACGAGCCATTGCGGATAACCGCCGCCGTCCCACTCCGCACAGATATAGGGGCCGGGACGGACGATGACATAGAAGCCATACTGCTCGGCCATGGCGAGCCAGGCGTCGAGATCGCTTACGTCCACCTTGGAGAAATCGTCCAGCGAGGCGGGCATCTCGCGCTCCGACCAATTCCACGCCGCGTAGGTTTCCACGCAGTTGAATCCCGCATCCTTGATTTTCTGGAAACGCTCAGGCCAGAGTTCCTTCGGGCAACGAAAATAGTGGAACGCTCCGCTGTAGATGAAGGTGTACTTTCCGTCGATGGTCAGGCAGTGGCCGTCGTAGTGAATGCGGTCCGGATGCGAGAAAGGTCGCGGTACATCCGCCTTGGCGACATTGATAGAAAGAGCGACGGCAAGGAGAGAGCAAAGGAGTTTGTGCATGGAGGAAAGCTTTCGGTCAGCCTCTAAAGGTTTTTCAGGCTCTTCGCCACGTCTTTGGCGAAGTAGGTGAGGAGGATGTCCGCGCCGGCTCGCTTGATGGCGAGGAGCGATTCGTCCCGCGCTTTTTCGAGATCGAGCCAGCCCGCGTGCGCGGCCGCGTGGATTTGCGCGTACTCGCCCGAGACCTGGTAGGCCGCGACGGGCAACGTGGTGCCCGCCTTTACCGCGGAGATGACATCGAGATAAAGACCGGCGGGCTTGACCATGAGGATGTCCGCGCCCTGGTCTTCGTCGAGTCGCGCCTCGAGCAGCGCCTCACGGAGGTTGGCGGGGTCGAGCTGGTAGGTGCGTTTGTCCAGCGCCGGAACACCCTTCGACTTGGCGCTGCCGACGGCGTCGCGGAAGGGGCCATAGTAGGCGGAGGCGAATTTTGCCGCATAGGCGAGGATGGAGGTTTGCGAGAAGCCTTCGCGGTCGAGTTCATCACGAATCGCGCCGATGCGGCCGTCCATCATGTCCGAGGGCGCGACGATGTCGGTGCCCGACGCGGCGAGGAGCGAGGCGTACTGGGTCAGGATGTGCACGGTCTCGTCGTTGGCGACATCGCCCGAGTTCGCATCGAGCACGCCATCGTGACCGTGGCTGGTGTAGGGATCGAGGGCGACATCGGCCACGACGAGCAGCTCGGGGATTTCGTTCTTGAGATGGCGGATCGTGCCGAAGAACCAGTTCCTGGCCATTACGGCGTATTTGCCCCGCGCGTCCTTCAAGACCGGATCGATGGTCGGGAAGAGCGCGACGGCGCGGATACCCAGCTTGACCAGTTCGTTCGCTTCCTTGACCAGGCTTTTCACGCTCAGGCGCTCAAGGCCCGGCATACTTCCGATCGCTTCCGGGCCGCCGTTGCCGTCCTTGACGAAGAGGGGCTGGATCAGGTCGTCGACATGGACGCGGGTCTCGCGCACCAAGGCGCGAATGGCGGCGCTCTGGCGGTTCCGGCGGGGACGTCGGATCAGGTCGAGGGGAGGGGTGTAGGCGGAGTTGATCATTTTTATCAATGGAGCGGCGGTCTATGACCGTCGCTGATTTTTTGCTCAAAGCTTAGTTTTTTTGTTCTTCAATAAACTTTCTGGCAATTCCGAGCACTGTTTCTTGTAAATTGTCTTTTGTTAGGCTTGGATAGTAATATGGATAATTGCCATATTCAATATCGTGGCAGGCGTCGTCTAGGGTGTACCAGTTGTTTAGATATCCCGGATAATCACAGGCCACGCATAATTGAAAAAGCCTTTTAACTCCTTCGCGAGCGGGCACTTCACGGCGCACAATTTGCCCTGCCACGTAAACGCTATATCCCCGGATTGCCTCCTCTCTTGAGGGTTCGAATAGCTCGATCTCTTTAATACTCGTTGCAAAGAAGTCCTCCGTTTCAAATAAAGAAGTCGATGACTCTAATCCCGCGAGAATTCGGAGGTGCTTTGAATCAGAACCCGACTCAAGCATGCCAACGGCCCAGTTGACATAATCATCGCTAGTACACTTTTTCATCACGCGGAATCCCCAGATGGAGGTAGTGGATACGATCATGTTCTGATTAGGTGTTTCAATCAGCGACGGTCATAGACCCGCCGCTACATTATAATAACGCCCCCTGCTGCATCCGACTCGCCTCCAGCGAGGCCAGGCCGCCGATGAATTTCTGGTGCTGGATATAGACCTGACGATCGGTGAGGCAGGCGAGGTAATCGCAGGCGGCGCGGTGGACGCCGTCTTTCTTCGCGCGGATTTCGAATTGCGGGCTGAGCAGATGGGGATGGCCGACGAGCAAGTCGAAGAGCTGCTCCAGGCAATCGACCGAGCGGCGACGCACGGCGGTGAGATCCGGGTGATGATAAAAGCGGCTGTAGAGAAAATTGAGCAACTCGCGCGCGCGCTGCGCCATCTCCGGGGTGAAGCCGATCAGCGCGGGCAGGCGGCGAGGGTCGTCGCTGGTCTGCGGAGCGTGGCCCTGGATCGCTGCGCTGGAATGGTCGATCGCATCTTCGACCAGATTGCCGAGCAGCGTGCGGATGACGTAGTAGCGGCCGCGCTCGGCTTCGAGGTGCGGGTAGGGGGCGAGGACGTCCGCGCGCGTCTTGCGCCAGAGTGCGAGGTTGTTCAGCTCGTCCTCGTCGATCAGTCCCGATTCGAGCCCGTCGTCGAGGTCGTGGCAGATGTAGGCGATCTGGTCGGAGAGATCGACCGCTTGCGCTTCGAGAGAGGGCTGGACGAAGCCCTCGATGAGGAGGTTCGGCACGTAGGGCTTGTGCAGGCCCTCGCGGACTTCCCAGGTCAGGTTGAGACCGTTGAAGGTCGGATATTTCAACTCGAGTTCCTCGACGACGCGCAGGCTCTGGGCGTTGTGCTTGAAGCCGCCGTGCTTGGCCATGAGCCGATGGAGGGTCTCCTCGCCGAGATGACCGAAGGGCGGGTGGCCCAGGTCGTGGGCCAGGGCGATGGCCTCGGCGAGGTCTTCGTTGAGTCCCAGCGCGCGGGTGAGGGTGCGGGCGATGCAAGAGACCTCGATGGTATGGGTCATGCGCGTGCGGTAATGATCGCCCGTGCCGTTGAGGAAGACCTGGGTCTTGTATTCGAGCCGGCGGAAGGAGCGACTGTGCACGATGCGGTCCCGGTCGCGCTGGAACGCGGTGCGGAAGCGGTGCTGGTCCTCCGGATAGGCCCGACCGCGGGAATCGAGGTTGCTTTGCGCGTAGGGCGCAAGGTGGCGCGACTCGGCTTTCTCCAAATCCAGACGGCGACGCGGCATTGCACCAAATTGTCACCTTACCGCCCGCGATTCAACAGAATCGTTGCAGCAGATGCGTTACGCCGGATTAGAGAGGTGTGCGGTAGTTTTACCGATCGATGGTTGTTCTGTGGCCTGCTGCACCTGGCTGAGCGTGTCCAGTTTGGCGTAAATCGCGCGTGCCCCGACGACGTTGCCCAACTTTTCCATGGTCACGCCGAGGTCGTACAAGGCACGAACGTTGTCCGGGTCCCAGTTGACTTCCTGTTGAAAAGCGGTGAGCGCGCCCGCGTCGTCGCCGGTTTGCGAACAGATGATGCCGAGATTATGCCAGGCCCGGGCGAGCGAGACGTTGAGGTCGACGGCATGTTGATAGGCGTCCTTGGCCGCTTTGAGATCGCCGCCCTGATGATAGCTGACTCCGAGGTTGAACCAGGCTTCCGGCTCGTCCGGTTTGATCATCGTCGCCTCGCTGTAGGCAACGGAGGCCCGTTGATATTCACCCGCGGAGTAGAGGGTCAGGCCGAGGTCGTTCCAGGCCATCCAGAGCAGCTCGCACTTCGGGTCCGCCTTGACCGCGCTCATGACGGCGGCTTCGGCGGCGGCGGTCTGTTCGAGCCGTGCGTAAATCATGGCCAGGAACGCATCGCAGTAGGCGGTCAGCGCGGGCAAAAGTGCGGCGCGTCGGAACTGGGTGACCGCGTCTCCGAGTTGGTTCTTGGTGAAATTGATGATGCCGATTTTGAAATACGCTTCCGGATAATCGGGGCGGATTTCGATCGCCCGCTGACAGGCGACCAAGGCGTCGTCCAATTTGTCCTGAGCGCCAAGGGAAGCGGCGAGGTTGTCCCACGCGCGCGCATAGGCGGGATTGATTTTCGTGGCTTCGCGCAAAGACGACTCGGCCAGATCGTAATGATCGGCCTGGAAATAAAGCACCCCGAGATTGCACCAGACCTTGGGATGATGCGGTTCGACATCGTTGGCCCTGTGATAGTGGGTGA
>CAJCII010000098.1 GCA_903970335.1 Bacteroidota bacterium
AAGATACTCCTCCGCCTCCTGCCCAGGCCGGCGGCGAAAAAAACCCTCATGGCCGTCTATTCAAAGATGGAGCAGGCCGCCGAGACCGTCTCGGCCATCATCGCCCACCCGATCATCCCCTGCACCCTCGAGTTCCTCGACCGCACCACCATCAACTGCGTCGAGGACTACGCCAAGGTCGGCCTCCCGCGCGAAGCCGAGGCTGTGCTCCTCATGGAGACCGATGGCCACCCCGCCGTTATCGCCGACGAGGCCCAAATCATGGCCCAACTCGCCCGTACCCACGGCGCGCTCGAAGTCCGCCTCGCCGAGACCACGGAGGAATCGCTCCGCCTCGCCACCGCGCGACGTTCCGCCTTCGCCGCCCTCGCGCGCGTCGCCCCCACCACCATCCTTGAGGACGTCACCGTCCCCCGCAGCGAGCTCGCCGGCATGGTCGCCTTCATCCAGGCCCTCGCCCAACGCCACAACCTCCGCATCGGCATCTTCGGCCACATGGGCGACGGCAACCTCCACCCCACCTTCCTCACCAACGAAAAGGACGCCGACGAAATGCACCGCGTCGAACTCGCCTTCGCCGAAATCGTCACCGAGACCGCCCGTCGCGGCGGCACCATCACCGGCGAACACGGCGTCGGCCTCGCCAAAAAGAAATTCCTCCCCGAGTCCGTCGGCGGCCTCAACGTCGAACTCATGCGCAACCTCAAACGCCTCTTCGACCCCAACCTCATCCTCAACCCCGGCAAGATGTTCGATTGCTGACCTCCCTCGTTCCCAAGGTGTACTCGTGAACGCCCCTTGACTCCGCGAAATTCCAATTCGTGCCACTTATCTCAAGCTTGCCTCGGGGGTTGACCTGCTATACTTAAAGGTATGGGTGCTGCCCTCAAAGCCGAAGCAACGCAAACGCAGTTACCGATGGAACCGACGGCGGTGACGATTTCGCATTGTTTCGATCCGGGAATGTTTATCCTCAACCGGAGCGTGCAAAACAACCATCCCTTATTGTCGCAGTTGGTCACATGGAGAAATTCCATCGACCTTTTCCGCGAACAGGAAAAACGCGACTTCCGCGATCTCTCCCACGATGACGATCATCGGTCCGTGCTCAGTGCCCTCATCGGCCAGGGCGAAATCCTGTTGCATCAGGCTAAAGTTCAAGGTCTGGCCTTGGATGGCATAGGCTTGTCGTTTGCGATGCTCGAATCGGAAATCCGCGCCCTTCGCGATAATCTTCGCATCACCCACGAAGAGCTTATTTCCGAGGGAGAAGCGAAAGTCATCCTATGTGTCAGGAGTTTTTAGAACAGGCTTGGGAGGCCAAATTTAACGGTGACAATGACGGGGCAATCGCATTATTCCATCGATGTCTCGAATGCGATCCCTTGAGTGCGGAAGCTCACCGCGAGCTAGGTTTGCTCTATTACGGATTTAAAAGAAATTCCCTTGAGGCGGCGAGATTTCTTCAAACATCTCTAAGTCTCAAAGAAACTTCCGACGGCCATTTCTTCCTGGCTCTTGTTATGGAGAAGTTGGGTTCCAAAAATGAAGCGCGTTCTGAATTTCTCTCGGCGTTGCGCGGTTATAACGGCGATACGGAGAACCCGGTTCATGCGCTCGCCCAATTCCACTACGGCGAATTTTTAGCCGTGGAAGGAAATTTCCCCGAGGCCGAAAAACACATGAAAAAAGCCCTTTCTATCGATCCGGAGTGCGAACAAATCAAAAAAGGTTACGAGCATTTGCAAGAATGCATGGATACTTCTACAATGGAATAACAGTTCCTACCCCAACACCGCCTCTTCCCTCAACCCCAGCACCTCCCGGCTCCACGCACTCACCCGCTCGTGCAGGTGCGCGTCCTGAATCAGACTCTGCCCGTGCGACGGAATCATCTCTTTCAGCTTCGCCTGCCACGGCATCGACTTTATCTTCTCTGGAAAACAGTCCCCGATCAGCTCCAGCATGATCGACACCGCCGTCGATGCCCCCGGCGACGCCCCCAGCAGCGCCGCGATCGATCCATCGTGGGACGCGATCACCTCCGTCCCGAATTGCAGGATGCCCCCCTTCTTCGGGTCCTTCTTGATCACCTGCACCCGCTGCCCCGCGTGCTCCAGTTTCCAGTCCTCCATTTTCGCGGTCGGGACAAATTCCCTCAGCGCGTTCAGCCGTTGCCGGGGCGATTGCAGCACCTGCCCGATCAGATAAATCGTCAGATCGACATTCTGCAGCGCCGCCGCCGTCATCGGCACCAGATTGTTCGGCTTGATCGCCAGCGGAAAATCCAGCAGCGACCCCTTCTTCAGGTACTTCGTCGTGAACCCCGCGAACGGCCCGAACAGCAGCCCCTTCTTTCCGTCGATCATCCGTGTGTCCAGGTGCGGCACCGACATCGGCGGCGCGCCCACCGACGCCTTCCCGTACACCTTCGCGTTGTGCCGCTCGATCAACGCCTCGTTCGTGCACCGCAGCCATTGCCCGCTCACCGGAAAGCCGCCGAAGCCCCGCCCCTCCGGAATCCCCGATTTCTGCAACAACGGCAACGCCCCGCCGCCCGCGCCCAGGAACACGAACTTCGCGTTCGTCGTCCGCTTCTGTCCGGTGGCCTTGTCGTTGACATACAGCCGCCAGGTCGAGTCCGCGTCCCGGTGCAGGTTCAGCACCTCGTGCCGCAGATGCACCGTCACCCCGCCGAGCCCCTTCAGGTACGCCACGATCCCCCGCGTCAACGCCCCGAAATTCACGTCCGTCCCGCTCGCCATCCGCGTCGCCGCCACCTTCTCCGCCGGGTCGCGACCCTCCATCGTCAGCGGCATCCACTCCGCCAGTTGCGCCCGGTCCTGCGAAAACGCCATCCCGCCGAACAGATGGCTCCCCTCCAGCGCCTCGTGCCGCTTGCGCAGGTAGGCCGTATTCTTCTCGCCCCAGACAAAGCTCATGTGCGGAATGCGTCGGATGAACGTCTCGGGTGCCTTCAGCCGGTTCTTCTCCACCAGGTACGACCAGAACTGCTTCGAAATCTTGAACGCCTCGTTGATCTTGATCGCCTTCGAAATATCGATCAACCCGTCCGCCTTCTCCGGCGTGTAATTCAGCTCGCATAGCGCCGCGTGCCCCGTCCCCGCGTTGTTCCACGCATCCGAACTCTCCTCCGCCACCCCATCGAGACTCTCGAAAATCTCGATCGTCAAATCCGGTTGCAATTCCTTCAGCAACACGCCCAGCGTCGCACTCATGATGCCCGCGCCGACCAGCACCACATCCGGCGTCGTGGGAGAAAGGGGTGAACTCGCCATGCTCCCCGAATAGCGATTTCCCCGTAATTAGCAATCCTAATAGTTGTCCTCCCGAGACATCGAAGCGCCGGGGCTTTTTTGTGTTGATCCTGAACGCCTGACCAAAGGTGTCATGAGGAGCACTGGAGGGCGAGGCGCCTGCCGAGCCGCCCGAGCGCAGCGAGGCGAAACGTGCCCTTTCCACCATCTGTCATCCTGTGACGCGAATACGCCTGGCAATTTTTTGTCTTGATCACGAACGCCTGACCCAAGGCGTCATGAGGAGCTTGCCAACCCGCCTCCCCGTGTAACCTTACTCCCATGATCACCCTCCTCATCGCCACTAACCGCCCCGAGAGCAACTCCGCCAAGGTCGCCGCCCACGTCGTCGAGATTTACGCCGAAAAGGGCGTTCCCCTCCATGTCCTCGACCTCCACACCCTCCCGCCCGAAATCTTCTCCCCCTCCAGCTACGCCACCAAGCCCGCCGCTTTCGGCCCCTTCCAGGACGCCATCTCCACCGCCACCGGCCTCGTCGTCGTCATGCCCGAGTACAACGGCGGTTTCCCCGGCGTCTTCAAGTACTTCGTCGACATGCTCAAGTTCCCCGAGAGCTTTGTCGGCAAGCCCTTCGCCTTCGTCGGCCTCTCCGCCGGCCTGGGCGGCGCGGGCCGCCCCATCGCCCAGTTCCAGGTCCTCGTCACCTACCTCCAGGGCGTCCTCTATCCCGCCTCCGTCTTCATTCCCGGTATTTACGGCCATCTCGACGAGACCGGTCGCCTCAAGACCCCCGAGTTAATCGAGCGCATCGGCAAACAAGCCGAAGGCTTCGCCAAATTCGTCCAGCGCTTCGCTTGATTGCGCCGGGCTCCCTCATTCCCCAACGAACCGCCCTACTCGGGGAGGGTCAGCCTCCGGCCTGCCCCATTCTCCAGTGGTAGCCGTCGTACCCTCTGCTGGTAGCCGCCGCGATGGGACGAGTCCCTCCCGAGCGGGTGCCTTCCTTCCCCTCGTTCCCAAACTCCATTTGGGAACGCCCTTGTCCCCGCAACTCCATTGCCCCTTGCCCCCCCCGGAGGCCTTTTTTACCTCTCATTTTAAACGTGCATTAAAAGAGGCAATTTGCTAAAAGTCACTTAATCGTAACTTGGTTTACCCGCAATCGTCATGATCCCTCTCTATTCGATTACTGTGATGCAACGATTATCGACGCGTTTCGTGACCGACCCCACGTCCTCCCTGTCGGCTCGAGCACCCCTCCAAGGCCCAACCTTAACTCTTTGTCACGCAAAAGTAACCTTCTAGTCCTTGTACGGTCACACGCTTCCCCTTTAATCGGTAATCACAAACCCCGTTAGCTTAGCAAAAACCACTCGAAAACTTAAAGTTAGAAACCAAACCAAAAGGAAAAATGAAAATGAAATCCCTCAAATTCGCCGCTCTGGCTTTCGCCGGATTGGCCATGTTCAGTCAGTCGGCTAAGGCCGTACCCGGTAGCGTTGGCGACCTCATCCTCGCCGTCTATAACACCTCCGATACCTACGCTGTCGATCTCGGTTCGGAAACGGCGTTCTCGGCCACGGCTGGCACGATGAACTTATCCAACATTGTCTCCGATGCGGATCTCAACACTATCTTCGGTGCTGGTTTGTCGAGCACGCAATGGGAAGTAATTGGAACGTCCGGCACGGGTGGTCCATTCACCATTGGCGGCACGGGTGTGTTTCAGGATGCGGCCATTGTTACGGACGTCAACACGCCTTCGGCCGGATACAGCCACAATGCCCTGTCTGGTTCTGCGTCCCAGATCGGCGGCTTTTTGAACACGCTGACCAGCTCCGGCACGACGGCTTACTCATCAAATAGTGCTGAGGCTGCACTATTTGCCACCAATGGTCCCTCCAACGAAAGTAGCCCTAGCCTCGAGTGGAACCTGCCTAGTTCTGTCATTCCGGAAGTTTCCTTCGGTAGCACGGCTACCCTATACCTCCTCAACCCAAAGAGCAACGCGACTGGCCCTTCGGTTGGCGTGACCACAACGCTCGGCACGTTCCAGTTCGTCGGTGGCACTACCTTCGAGTACAACTACTCGGCGGTTCCCGAGCCTTCCACCTATGCCTTGCTGGGCATGGGCGCGTTGCTCCTCGTCTGGATCGTTCGCCGTCGTTCCGCCTCCAATCTCTAATCCCAAGTCCCTCGTTTCCAAAGTATCGCTAGCTCAGAAAAAAGCCCGACTGGCGCTAACCAGTCGGGCTAATCCGAAAACCAAAACCTAAAAACCAACTCCCTAAAAATACAAAAAATGAAAACATTAAGCAAGTCCTTCTTGGCGCTGGCTGCCTTCGCCTTGGTCTCGACCACGGCTGCCCAGGCCACGTCGGTTCTCCACATCTCTGGTTCCACCGCCTTCCGTTCGGCAACCATCAACGCCGTCGCGAACGTCCTGACCAGCCCGACGGCCGTCTACTACGGTAGCAGCCTCGCCGGTGCCAACGATCTCGCCTTCCAAGGCACCTATGCCGGTAACACCGTTCAGGTCGAATTGCACTTCAGCGGTTCCCTCACGGGCATTGCCGGTCTGACGGTTCCCGCCAGCAACAACTACAACTTCTGCAAGTATCAGGCCTCCGGTACGACGGTGACCCCTGGCGGTCAGTCGAACTTCTACTCGCCCTACGGCCTGAACCCAGGCGCGGGTGGCGGATTCCAGATCGCCTCCAGCGGATCGCCTGCCGCCGGAAATTCCACGACCACCGATACCTCGGCCACCGATGTCGGCTTCTCCGATGCCTTCCAGAACACGGCGGCACTGGTCACTCCTTTTGCCAAGAGCTCTCCTGCTCTCGTTGACACCAAGGTCGGCATTTTGCCCTTCGCGTTCCTCAAAGGTTCCGCGAATACCGCAGATAATGCGCTAAACATTGCTAATGGTGGCACCGATACCTATACCGATTACCAAGAGTGGCAGCAAATCACCGATATCTCGGCGAACAATGCGGCTACCTTGTATGGTTCGGGCGGTCTTGCTACTCAGCTTCTGACGGGCAATATCAATGATGAAACGAATGTTACCGCCGTCGGTCGCGATGAAGATTCCGGAACCCGTATCGCCGCTTTTGCCGAATCCGGTTTCGGCGTCGGTAATACTCCCACCCAGTTTGAAATCACCACCAGCGGTGGTGCTTCCACGGGGCCGGATGCGGTTGTCGCCTCGGTCGTTGCCCAGGCCAATTCGGTGTTCCCCACCATCAGTGGTGGTTACAGCAGCGGTGGCAATGTCGCCGCAGCTCTGGCCACGACCGGTTGGGATTCGGTTGGTCAAACGTATGCCCTTGCCTATCTCGGCGCGTCCGATACCGACACGGCCGTTACGGAAGGCTACGAAATCACGGCCAATGTCACCAGCATTACCGGCGGCAACACCTACACGGCGCATGCCTTGACCGGTTCCGGCGTGACCAATACGGTTGCGGTCGGCGATAACGTCTACTACGACAGCCCCACCAGCACTGCGATCGGTACGGTCACGGCGGTCAATACCAGCACGCTGGCTGTTACCGTGAGCACCACGCTCGCCAGCGGTCACAATATCCTCGTCGATACCCTCACCGGTACCGGCTATGTCCGCCCGGCGTTCCTCACCTATAACGGTGTGCCGCTGACCAAGGCAAATATCGTCGCGGGTAAGTACACCTTCTGGGAATACGAGCATTTCTTCTATCCCACCAGCTTCACCTCCAACGCGAATTATGCTCTGGCCACCGCGATCAAGAACGATCTGATCACCTCGGATGCCAAAGTTGCCGGTTACCTCCTCAGCGACCTGACGGGTGCCAATGGTACTCCGACCAAGTCGCAAGAAGGTGCCACGATCAATCTCCAATAAGTTGGAATTGACCTAGAGCCTTGCAGGTGCCTTTGATTTCTTAGTCGAAGGCGAACGATCAGTGCGGGTGGCAACACCCGCACTGATTTTTTTTACCCATAAATAAAGATGCGACATCCCTCCCTCTCCTCCGGCAACGTCGCGCCCGGCTCGCAGGAAAACCACGTCGCCCTCAAGGTGACCGCCATCGTTGTCGCCGTTTTCCTCATTTACTCGTCTTCCCTCCACGGTGCCTGGATCGGCGACGACTTCTGGTATCTCCCCAACAACGCGCTGCTCCATGACCCCAACCGGCTCTGGAAAGCCTGGTTCGTTCCCGGCAGCTGGGTCGAGTTCTACCCCATCCAGGAAACCGTCCAATGGTTCCAGTGGCAACTCTGGCAGACCCACACCCTCGGCTACCACCTCACCAACGTCCTCCTCCATCTTCTCAGTTCCCTCCTCGTCTGGCGTCTCCTCGCCAAATTCGGTCTCCGCTTCGCCTGGCTTGGTGGCCTCCTCTTCGCCATCCACCCCGAAGTTGTCGACTCCGTCTGCGAAATCGTCGAGCTGAAAAACACCCTCTCGCTCCCGCCCCTCCTCGTCGCCATGTGCTTCTACCTCGACTACGAGGAGACGAAATCCCGTCGCGCCTGGCTCTGGGCCCTGGCCTCTTTTCTCGTCTCCATGCTCTGCAAAATCACCGCCGCGCCCTTCCCCGTCGTCATCCTTCTCTACGTCTGGTGGAAGCGGGGCCGCATCGGCTGGAGCGACCTCAAGGCCACCGTTCCCTTTTTCGTCGTCTCCCTCGCCTTGGGCCTCATGACCACCTGGGCGGGTGAAATCTATGCCGCCCACACGGAGCACGGCCCCGTGGACCTCCACAGTCTCGATAACGGCCCCCTCTACCATCTCGCGCTCGTCGGGCAAATCGCCTCCTTCTACCTCGCCCGCGCCTTCTGGCCCATCGACCCGATGCCGATCTATCCCCTCTGGACCGTCGATCCCTCCCGACTGCTCCAGTTCCTGCCCTGGTTCGCCTTCGCGGTCGCCTTTGCCTGGCTCTGGACCAAACGCCACACCTGGGGACGTCACGCCCTCCTCGGCTTCGGTTTTTTCTTCATCTGTCTCGGGCCCTTTCTCGGCTTTAACTACATCTCCTACATGTATGCCACGTGGACCTTGGACCACATGCTCTATATCCCCCTCGTCGGCTTGCTCGGCCTCATCGTTGCCGCCCTGGGCGATCTCGACACCAAGCTTCCCGCCCCAAGTCGTCTCGGTGCTCGGGGCCTTCTCATCGTCGTCCTCTCCCTCATGACTTTCCAGAGTTCGTACTATGCCTCGCAATTTCTCGGCGAAGAGTCCCTCGCCCGCTACAATCTTCTCTTCAATCCCTACCAAGCGGGCCTGCATAACAACCTTGGCTCCGCCCTGGCCACGCGCGGCGATGATGCCGACGGCATCGAACAGTTCCAAATCGCGCTCCAAATCGACCCCCACTTCACCCGGGCCCGGTACAATCTCGCCTCCGCCTACGATGCGGTCGGGGATGCGTCCGAGGCCATCGCCGCTTACCGGCAGGTGCTCGCCGAGGATTCCACCTACCACAAGATCCACGTCAAGTTGGGGGATGTTTACCTGCACGCCAGCCGCCTGCCGGAAGCCGTCGAAGAATATCGCCAGGCCATCCTTCTGCATGACGACACCGTTCTCCTGCACATCAACTTCGGCACGGCTCTCTTCTTGCAGAATAAGACCGACGAGGGCATCCAGCAATTCAGGCTCGCTGCCGCAATGGACCCCGGCGATGCCTTGGCCGAATATAATCTGGCCAAGGCGCTTTGCCTGACCGGACACCCCGACGAGGGCATCGCACACTATCGCCAGGCCATCAAACTCAAGTCCGATTACGTCGAAGCCTACAACAATCTGGCCATTGCGCTCTTCAAACAGGGGCATCCCTCCGAGGCGGTCGATCTCCTGCGGCGCGCTTTGGCCATCGATCCCGGTTTCGACGAGGCTGGCAATAATCTGAAGTTTATCGAGCAAATGAACACGGCCAATTCCGCCGCGCTCGCCGTACCGCCGAAGTAAACCCTATCCCACCAGCAGGATCGTCAACTGCTTGGGCCCATGCGCTCCCAGCACCAGGATGCGCTCGATATCTCCCGTCCGGCTCGGCCCCGTAATGAACGAAAGAAAACTCGGCCAGTCCGGCTCGTACCGCTTTCGCACCGACTGAAGCGCCGTCGCCAGGTCCGGCACCATTTGCCCCCGCTCTGCGATGACCACATGATGCGGCGGCAGCACCGAAAGCGCCCGCCCCCCCGCGCTCCGGGTTGTCACCAGCACGCTTCCGGTCTGGGCGATCAAGGCGTCGCAACCCGTGATCGCCGCGTCGCACGCCTCCAACTCGGCCGTCGCGTAGCCCGCATCGGTAAACAGGCACGGCAAGCCCAGCTTCTCCGCCAGAACTGCCACCGGTGTCTCCCGGTGAGTGGCCACCCGTTTCCACCCGTTCTCGCGGCTTAGACCCGCCAACGCCTGCCCCGCTTCCTCCAGCGTTGCCACCCTCCGGAAATCCGCCTTCAGTTGCGCCGCGTTCTGTGCAAAAAGCGCGACCTGCTCCTCCAGCCTCGGCCCGACCGCAGGCAGCCACGCGCGAAACGCCTCCGCGTCCGGCGGATGTTCGTCCGTGTGGGTATGTTCGCCCGCGTCCTCGGAATACCCCCCATGCCGGTGTGGTGCCGGCTCGCGCAACGCCTCGCGAATCCGCGCGAACACCTCCTCGCGATGATCAGGATAAGCCATGAGGCGCCTCCTTTTTTCCCTTCGCTTTCCAGTACTCCTGAAAGCTCTGCTTCGCCAAGGGCGGGAATTCCCGCGTCTTCGTCCAACTGATCAGCGGATCGAGCGGGCCGCCATTCACCAGCTTGTGCAGCGGAAAGAAGATCGACCCCAGCTTCCCCGAAATCCGGTACAGCAACGGTCGCCGCATCAAAAAAACGAATCCCGCGTAGGCGATCTTCTCCCACCACAGCGGCTTCTCCTTCATCGCGTTGCGCCGGTTGTGCAGCAGGTGATGGTGCAGGTCGATTCCCACCGGGCACGCCTCCGTGCACGCCCCGCATAACGACGACGCCGCCGAAAGATGCTTCCAATTTTGCAGCCCCCGCAGGTGCGGCGTAATCACCGACCCGATCGGTCCCTGGTACGTCGTCCCGTAGGAATGCCCGCCCACGTTCTTGAAAATCGGGCACACATTCAGGCACGCCCCGCACCGGATGCAGTGGAGCGAGTCCCGCTGCTCCGCGTCCGCCAGCAGCTCCGTGCGCCGATTGTCCAGCAGCACCACATGAAATTGCTCCGGGCCGTCCACCTCTCCGGGTTGCCGCGGTCCGCCGAACAACGAGTTGTAGCACGTTAACGGCTGTCCCGCTCCCGCCGTCGCCAGCATCGGCAAAAACAGCGCCAGGTCCTCCAGCTTCGGCAGGATTTTCTCGATGCCCAGGATCGCCACATGAATCTTCGGCAGCGCCGTCGTCAGCCGCGCATTCCCCTCGTTCTCCGTGATCGAAATCATCCCCGTTTCCGCCACCGCGAAATTCGCCCCGCTGATCCCCATGTCCGCTCGACAGTAATTCTGCCGCATCACCCGCCGCGCGATCATCGTCAGCTCCTCCGGGCTGTTCGTCGGCTCGGACCCAAGTTCCTTCTGAAACAGGTCGCTGATCTCGTCCCGCGTCAGGTGCATCGCCGGGAACACCAGGTGGTACGGCTTCTCGTGGCGCAACTGCACGATGTACTCCCCCAGGTCCGACTCGAACACCGTGCACCCCGCGTGCTCCAGCGCTTCGTTGAGCTCGACCTCCTCCGCCGTCATGCTCTTCGACTTGATGATCGTCCGCACCGCGTTCTCCTTTGCCACCTGCACGATGTAATCCCGCGCCTGTTCTCCGGTGCTCGCCACATGGACCCGCGTCCCCCGCGCTTCCAGTTTCGCGATGAATTCCGCCAGGTAGCGGTCCAAGTGATTGATCGCATCCCACTTGATCTCCGCCGCCGCCTGTCGCGCCTCGCTCCAGTTCTGGTAGCGCCCCTTGAACTCGTCCCGCTTCACCTCGTAACTCTTCAGCGCCCGCTGGATCAGTCCGCGATGTCGCAGGTCCGCCGTCACCCGGGCCGCCGCTCGCTTGAAGTCTTTGGCAAAAGTAATCATCGTTTTTAATGCAGCAGTGGTCTATGACAGATGCTAATCCGTCCCTCTCCTTTTATAAGTTCCTATAATCTAACGCTTTGCTACCGGAATCACAAGATGTTTTTGGCGAAAAACGTTAGAAAATGCAACAGTTTGTTATGCATTTCCCAGCGCGCCCGTTATGTGGTGATGGCGACAAATTCCTCGGGTAGCCCCGAAAGGGCACGCCGTTTCTGCGCGGGTTAAAGACGGTTTTGAGACTGAGGGGAGAGACTGGGCGACTCTCTCGCTCATCCATAAGTCCGAATCTGCCTCAACGGGAAAGAGTCGTAGGTTGCCCGCGATTTTTGTCTTGATCACGAACGCCTGACCAAAGGCGTCATGAGGAGCGAATCGGCAACGGAGTCGAAAGATCGATTCCCCTGCGATTTACGAACATCCGCTGGAGGTTGATCCTTCGACAAGCAAGGATGACGGAATTCTAAAGTCCAAATCTAATTGAGAGCTGGTTTAAGTAGAGGCAATCCGAAAAGTCGGTGAGAGAAGGTCTGTTTTGAGCAGAACGATTCAGAGTGAAAATTTTGCAATCTGATCTCCGTTCGTCTCTGGCGGGAGCTTTCCCGTGGCCCGCATCTCTTTGCGAAGGAGAAAAGTCACGTTGCCGAGTCTCATCTCCAGGTCTTGAATTTTGGCCTTTGCCTCGGCCAGTTCTTTCTTGAGGGATTCTATTTCAGTCATGGGTTCTCACTGGTCACCGAGCATATTCGGATCCGCAATGCTTGAACGTAGGGCAGCAGGTGAATGGCCTAAATGGGGTGTTCACCCCATGGGGTGATTAGCCCCGAAACTACTTTATCCAAAAAACTCCCGTCATCCTGAGCGGAGCGAAGCGGAGTCGAAGGATCAGCTCCCAGACGATTTGTCCGGTGGTAAAAGCCCGTAATCGGACGAAAGATCACGCCATTCGGGATTCTGCTCACGGATCAGTTTAAGCTTCCGTGCCCGCGTCCATCCCTTCAGTTGTTTTTCGCGGGCGATGGCTTGGTTCGCGCTTGGGAAGGTTTCCACAAAAACCAAGCGATTCGGGTTGTAGCGACTGCCAAAACTTTTTCTGTCGCGGCTGTTCTTGTGGTCGAAGATTCTTTGATCGAGGTTGCCAGTAACGCCGAGGTACAGGGTGGCGGCGCTATTGAAAAGAATGTAAACGCAGTAATCCTTCATAACCGACGAGTCCTGCGGAGGCTGATCCTTCGACTCCGCTTCATTCCGCTCAGGATGACGGATCGCTTTTGGGTAAGCCGGTTTGCTCGCCGAAGTCGAAGGATTAGCCGCGGAAA
This sequence comes from Bacteroidota bacterium, assembly GCA_903970335.1. Lineage (GTDB taxonomy): Bacteria > Verrucomicrobiota > Verrucomicrobiia > Methylacidiphilales > UBA1321 > JABDGH01. The sequence goes on from CAJCII010000098.1 coordinate 12,682, forward strand.
AGTTATCTCGGTTAGTCGCGGTGGCGTGAACCTTGGCCTAAAGATAAGGGCCGGGCCGCTTCACAGGCTCAGTCCATGGATTACTGAGCGTCTTCATCGAATCGGCATGTTCCGCGCGAATTTCCTTGTCGATTGCCATCATCTTCGCGGCCTGCTCGGGGCTCATGACCCACGCGGCAGGCAACGGCTTACGGCAGGTCGTGCAGACAGGAGAACGTCTATCCACGACCAAGGCGTGACACTGCGGACAGCGATGTGGAGTCGCGGGAAGATCCACCGGGATCTCCTACTGCACCTGCGCCCCAACGCCCTCGGCCTGCCGCTTGACCAGATCGACCAGGCTCTCCTTCGTCTTGTTGCCGAGGACTTCGTCGATCTTCAGGGTGATGGTCGGCATCGCAAAGGGCTTCGGCACCAGCGCGTCGAAACCGGCGGCCTTCGCGTTCTCGGTCAATTTTTCGTCGAACAGCCCGCTGATCAGGATGTATTTGGCGTTCGGGAAAAGGGGCACCAGCTTGCCCTTGAGCACTATCCCGTTGTCGCCCGGCATGTTGTAGTCGATCAGGAAAACAATCCGCTCGGCGCTCGGCGGTAGGATGCGGAGGGTCGATTCCGCATCGAGGAAGCAGGTGACCTGGAACTTGAGCTTCAGCCAGTCGCGGAGGAGGTTGTTGGCCTCGACATTGTCCTCGACAATGACGATGGGCTGCGGAGAGGTTTCGGCGGACATGGAACGAGAAGAAGGGAGCAGATTGTGTACCCAGACTTTTCCGCCAGGCAGAAATCAGGAATGGGAGGCGGAGATCAGACCGGAGATGTTGTCTTCCAGGATGGTGAAGTCGAAAGGCTTAAGCATCAGGGCATCGAGGCCCAGTTTGCGCGTTTCCTCGGCCACGTCGTAGTTCATCTCCCCCGTGATGAGGATGAACTTGGCGGCCGGGTAAAGTTCGCGCAGGTGCTGGAAAAGCTCGACCCCGTTCTTGCCGGGCAGCTTGTAGTCGAAGATGAAGACGTTGACGTTGACGAAGTCGTCCTCGACGGCAAGAGCATCCTCGGCGCTGGCAAAGGTTTTGACCGAGTTTCGTCCACTGAAAAAATCCGTGAGGGACTCGGTGATGTAGGGATCATCCTCAACAATGACGATGTTCTGATCGTTGATACGGCGGGGCACGAGTCAAAAATAGAGCAGGCAGCGTTGAGGGCAAGCAGAATATCTTTAACCGTTCGTTTATTAGGCCTTCTTCCCGAATTATGACAATCGTGCGACACAAAAAAAGCCGGGCTGTTGCCAGCCCGGCTTCTTTGTCCTGTTCCTGGGAAGAGGAACGGAGCGGACTCGCTTAGTAGTCCATTCCGCCCATGCCACCCATCCCGCCGGGGCCATGGCCGCCGGGGGCTGCGGGCTTGTCCTTCTCGGGCAACTCGGTCACCACCGCTTCGGTAGTGAGGAGCAGACCGCTGATGGACGCCGCATTTTGCAACGCGGAGCGCGTCACCTTGGTCGGATCGACGACA
>CAJCII010000099.1 GCA_903970335.1 Bacteroidota bacterium
GACTTTCACTTTTTCGTCGCGGATGGATTCGGCATCGAGGGAGGCCGGGGGTTCCATGGCGGTGAGGGTGAAGAGCTGGAAGAGGTGGTTCTGGAGCATGTCACGCGAGGCGCCGGCGTTGTCGTAGTAGCCGCCGCGACCTTCGACGCCGACCTGTTCGGCGACGGTGATCTGGACGTGGTCGATGTAGCGGCGGTTCCAGAGCGGCTCGTAAATCGCGTTGGCAAAGCGGAAGTAGATCAGGTTCTGGACGGTCTCCTTGCCGAGGTAATGGTCGATGCGGTAGATGTCCTTTTCGGCGAAGGCGGCCTGGAGGGTGCGGTTGAGGTCTTGGGCGCTTTTGAGGTCTTCCCCGAAGGGCTTTTCGACAATCAGGCGGTGGCGGGTGCCGTCCTGTCGGCTGGCGAGGCCGGCGGCGGCGAGATTTTGGGCGGCCTGGCCGAAGTATTCGGGAGAGGTGGCGAGGTAGAAGAGATAATTTTCGCCGATCTTTGGGCTTTCAGGAAGGTTTTTGAGTTTTTCGGAGAGTCGTTGGTAGGACGCTGGGTCGTCAAGTTCTCCCTGGAAGTAATGGATGTGGGAGGCGAGCTTGTTCCAGACTTCTTCATCGACCGGCTGGGTGTGGGAAAATTTGTGCAGGGCCTCGCCCAAGTCCTTGCGGAATTCGTCGTCGGTTTTGGGGCGACGGGCGAAGCCGATGATGGAGAAGTCATCGGGGAGGAGGTTGTTTTTGGCGAGGTGGTAGAAGGCGGGGACGATTTTGCGGTGGGTGAGGTCGCCGGTGGCCCCGAAGATGACGGCGGCGGTGGGAGGGACCTTGGTGGGGGCACCGGAGATCATGGGAGGGCAGGAGGGGTCAAGGATGGCGATGGACATAAGTCGAGGGTGGTTTGAGGGGGGAGAGAGGAAGTGGAATCAGGTTTTCTTCTTCGTCAGGAGATGTCCCAACCGGTTGGTGGGAACTTCAACATAAACATGAAGCAGATAGGAAAGGAAAATGAAAATGACCACGGTTTCAGCCAAATTCAACAGGGAAAAGGGGTGGAGATTGAATAAAAAAGTGAGGAGGGCGTATCCGGCAAGTCCATGGATAACATAGAGCGGAAAGCTGATTTCGGCGAAGAAATTCAGGACGGGGTGGGGTTTGAGGCGATGGCGGAAGAGGTAGACGAGGGAGAAGACGGCGAGTGCGAGGGTATAACCGCGGACAAGGCGCTGGACCCAGTTGTGGCTGGGGATGGCGAAGGCGCTGGTATAGAAGAGGCCGAGGAGAAGGGCGCCGACGAGAAGAAACCAGGCCAAGGGCCAGGTGGACTGGAAGAGATTATGGAAGCCGACGCCGATGAACATGAAGATGAGATAGGGGGAATAATGGCCGAGCAGCGAGACGAGGGTGATGAGGAAGGGGCTGGCGGTCGAGGAGGCCCAGGGGAGGAGAAAGTTGGAGCCGCAGAGGAGTAGGGCGGCGAAGGCCAGAGCGAAGGGGTTACGGAGACTGGAGACGCTGTTGAGGAGGATGCAGAGCAGGTAAAAGCGCATTTCGGTGATCAGGGTCCAGTTGACCTTGTCGATGGTGTCGCAGGGAAAGATGTCGAACGTGAGGGTGGCGTTGGCGAGGAAATCCCGGGCGGTGAAATTGACCGGCAGATTGTTCAGGTGACACTCGAGGAGGATAACCAGGGTGGTGAAGCTGAGGCCGACGATGTAGGTGGGGTAAATGCGGAGGCAGCGCCGGAGGAGGAATTTGGCATTGCCGACCTTGAAGATGGAAAAGGGGATGACGAATCCGCTGATGAGGAAGAAGAGGGCGACGCCGAAGTCGCCGAGTTCGATGCGATTATGGCCGAGCCAGCCGGTGAGGAAGATGTAGAGGGGTTTGGACTTAAGCGCGATGGGGTGCAGGTAGGAAAACTTCGCGACGAATTCGTTATCGACCCAGAAGAGTTCTCCGAGGTGAAAGTAGACGACGGTCAAGGCGGCAATGCCCCGCAGCATTTGGGCGAACCAGATCCGGTCCTCGCCCGAACTGGCGGCGAGGGAACCGGAGGGAGGGACGCTTGCGAGCGGTGCCTTGACTTCCATTCGCGACCTACGCGTTGTAAGTCGTGGAGGCGGTGGTGCCGCCCTGGCCGGTCCAATTGGTATGGAAGAACTCGCCGCGGGATTTGTCGGTGCGTTCGTAGGTGTGGGCACCGAAGTAGTCCCGCTGTGCCTGGATGAGGTTGGCGGGCAGGCGGGCCGAGCGATACGCATCGTAGAAGGCGAGGGCGTTGGAGAAGGTCGTGGTGGGGATGCCGAGGGTGGCCCCGAGGGCGACGGTGCGCCGCCAGCCGCCCTGGGCTTTTTTGAGCGCTTCGGTGAAGAAGTGGTCGAGGACGAGGTTGGTCAGGTTGGGATTACGGTCGAAGGCCGCCTTGATATCGCCGAGGAAGCGGCTGCGGATGATGCAACCGCCGCGCCACATGAGGGCGATGCCGCCGTAGTTGAGCTTCCAGTCGAACTGGTCCGAAACGCGGCGCAGGAGCATGTAGCCCTGGGCATAGGAAATGATCTTGGAGGCGTAGAGGGCGTGGCGGACATCCTCGATGGCCAGTGAGAGGTCTCCGGTGAATTTGGCATCGGTCGGTCCGGCGAGGACGGTGGAGGCGGCGACGCGTTCTGCCTTGAGCGACGAGATGATGCGGGCGAAGACGGCCTCGGCGATGAGGGTGACGGGGGCGGCATGGTCGAGTCCGGAGAGGACGGTCCACTTGCCGGTGCCTTTCTGGCCGGCGGCATCGAGGATGCGATCGACGAGGGGAGTGCCGTCGGTGTCCTTGAACTTGAAGATATTGGAGGTGATTTCGATCAGGTAGGAATCGAGTTCGCCCTTGTTCCAGTCGGTGAAAGTCTGGGCGATGCGGTCGTTGTCCAGGCCGAGCCCGGCGGCGAGGAGATGGTAGGCTTCCGAGATGAGCTGCATGTCGCCGTATTCGATGCCGTTGTGGACCATTTTGACGAAGTGACCCGCGCCGCTTTCGCCGACCCAGTCGCAGCAAGGGACGCCGTTTTCGACTTTGGCTGCGATGGACTGGAAGATGGCCTTGATATGGGGCCACGCTTCGTGCGCACCGCCGGGCATGAGAGAGGGGCCGTGGCGGGCGCCTTCTTCTCCGCCGGAGACGCCGGAGCCGACAAAGAGAATGCCTTTTTCCTTTAGTTCCCGATAACGGCGGACGGTGTCCTCGTAGTAGGAGTTGCCGCCGTCGATGATGATGTCGCCCGGTTCGAGGAGCGGGACGAGATGGCCGATGAATTCGTCCACGGCCGCGCCAGCCTTGACGAGGAGCATGATGCGACGGGGCTTTTTGAGCAGGCCGACGAGTTCGGCCAGGCTGTGCGCGCCAATCACGTTGGTGCCTTTGGCCTCGTGGGCGAGGAAGTCGTCCACCTTGCTGACGGTACGATTGTAGACGGCCACGACATAGCCGTGGTCATTCATGTTGAGGACGATGTTCTGGCCCATGACGGCCAGTCCGATGAGTGCGATGTCAGCAGTTTGAGGCATAAGAAGGATAAATTGGGTTTGGTTGTAACGCCGGGGGGCGCACTGCATCAAAATAACGAGTGAAGTTTCGCGGGCAACCTTAATCCGCGAGACGTGCGGTTTGGCCGCCGATTAAAGCGGCTCCAACTCGTCCAAGTCGGGGACGACTTGAGTTTTAGTGGAGAGCTTTTTTTTGTTGCCGACCGTCGGTACTTCCACCGGAGGCTCGACGGGGAGGTTTTCCGGAGCAGTGTTGATCGGAGCCGGGCTGGGAAAAGTCGTGGGTTTGACCTCTACGTCTTCGACCGATGATTCCTGGACGGGCGCCTCTTCAACCGTTTCGGTTACCGGTGGGGTGGCCCTGGCGAGATCGGGAGAATCGACGACGGCGTAAGCGCTGAGGCCGAAGGCCTTGGGGTTTAACTGGCGAAGGCGTTGGGCGAGGATGGAGGAAAGGGTCCGCAAGAGAACGATGCCCGCTCCGGGGTTTTCATCCATGAACTCGATGAGGTGGGAGTCGGCAATGCGCCAGAGCTGGCTGAATTCGGTGACCACGACGGTGGCGGCAGCCGGCCCCGGGTTGAAGAGGCTGATTTCTCCGAGGGTTTCGCCGGGACCGACACGGGCGAGGAGGGTTTTGCTGCCGTCTTCCTGAGAGGCATAGACTTCGAGTTCGCCGCTGATGACCACAAAAACTTCCGTCTGAAGAACACCTTCCTCGATAATGATGTTGCCGGGGTGTCCGGGAAAAAATTCGCCGTACGAACTGAGCAAATCGAGATCGTCGGGCTTGAGTTGACCTACCCAGCTAAAGTTAGGGAGGGTGGGTTTGGATAAGGTTTCGGGCATGAGAGGGATCGAGTTCGGTGCTCGTCAATTAATATAGACCAACTTATATCTCATGGGCAACTCTGTCGTGCATTAAATGGACTTCGCCGCGAAATTTTTCCTCACGCGCCATTAATTTTAACTCGGCTTCACGTCGGACGAGGTGGTCGGGGTAGTGAGTGATCCAGACCGATTCGACGGAGTATTTGACGAGTTCGTGAAAAAGATCCCGCTCCGGAAAATGGGTAAGTTCGCAGAGAAGCGCGGAGACTTTTCCGCCTTTGAGGGCGGGGCTGAGTTCGGAGGGATGGGCCAGATCGGCGGAGTAGACGTAGCGATTGCCTTCATGCTCCAAAATGAGACCATAGCACTCGAAACAGGTATTGGGATAAGCCCGCTTGAAGTGACTGGCGAGGTTGGCGAGATGTTGGGTGGCGAACGGGGTGAGCTTGAAGGGTCCGTGGGTGAAACCGCGTCCGGGCTTGACGGAATGCCATTGGATGGGAAAGCCAATGAGTTCGGGAAAGAGAAGGCATTTTTCCAGCCAGTTTTTCATATCTTCGAGCACATCGGCGGGGCCGAAGACGTGAAGGGGCGCGCGACGGGTGCGCAGCCAGAGGGACTGGATGAGCATGGAAAACTGGCCAATGTGATCGCTGTGCATGTGGCTGACCCAGATCGATTCGGGGATGTCGGCATCGATTTTCTTATGCAAGAGGAAGCGGGCGACGGATGCGCCGCAGTCGAGGAGGATGCTCGATTCCTGAGTGAGAATCAGGATGCCGGAGTGTTCCCGACGCGCACTGGTATGTCCGTCGGCAGTACCGAGAAAAATGGCGCGCATGGGAATGACGTTGCAAGGTTCCTGGACGGCAGGCAATCGAAAATGGTTGGGGTGTAATTAATGGACTGGCTTACGGTAGTGTTCGATGTCGTTCAGGATATCGCGCAAGACTTGGTAGGGCCACTGGTCGGTGTTGACTTCAGTGATCAACTTGGGGCCGTAATAATCGAGCACCGGTTTGGTTTCCTGATCGTAGACCTTGAGGCGGCGCTCGATGACATCGGTATTGATGTCGTCCAGTCGGTTTTCCTTCAGGGCGCGTCGTTGCAGGCGGTCGAGGACCTTGGCTTTGTCGGGGCAGAAGAGATGGAAGACGCGGTGGACATCGAGGCTGGAGCAGAGGATTTTCGCCTGGTTGACGTTGCGGGGAATGCCGTCGAGCACGAGGAAGTCGATGTCGGGCTTGAAGCGTCCGGCTTTTTCCATCGCCTGGATTTGTTGCGCCCAGAGTTCGATGGTGATGTCGTCGGGAACGAGCTGGCCTTTGCCGGAATATTCCAGAAAAGCCTTGCCCAAGGGAGAGCGGACATCGACGGCGCGAAAGACGTCGCCGCAGGCGCAGTGAAAGAAGCCGGGAATGGTGCCGATGATTTTGCCCTGAGTGCCTTTACCGGAACCTGGAGCCCCAAAGAGTAGGAGGGATTTGTAAACCACGATGATAGGATGATTTTACCGATTCCGGATCAATGTGGCCCTTTTTTAAAATAAGGCAAGACTGTGGAGAGGGGAACCTTGCTTCCCGTGGGAGAAAGCTTAAGCTGGTGGACTTGTTATATGATCGCCGCCGAACTGCTTGCCCTGTTGATTTGTCCCGAGACCCGTCAGGAATTGAGTCTGGCTTCTGCGCAGGAGGTCGATGAGCTGAACGAGGCAATCCGTCAGCGGACAATGCGGACGGTCGTCGGGAAAGAGGTGGAGCAGTCGATTGACGGTGCGTTGATTCGGGACGACCGGACCGTGGCTTATCCGATTCGGGACGGGATTCCGGTGATGCTGGTGGCGGAGGGACTGGCGATTACGCCGGCGACTTTTAGGGTCGGAGCGAAAGCCTGAGCCATGGGAGGACTTGCGGAGAAGAAACTGGGCGTGCTGCTGACGACGCCGCCGACACACGCGAATTTTCGTCCGGCACTCGCTTTGATGAATGCGGCGCTGGATGCCGGGGTCCGTGTCTATCTCTACTGTGTGGACGAAGGGGTCCGGGCCGTGTCCGCCCCGGAAGTGCAGGCGTTGCAGAAGCGCGGGGCGAGTCTTTTTGGCTGCGCCTATGGGGCGGGGCGTCGGAACATTGCGGTGGACGATTCGGCGGCCTGGTCGGGGCTGACCGTTCTGGCGGATGTGGTGGGAAGCACGGACCGGTTCGTTTCGTTTTGACGCTTATGCGCGCGAATCTTCCCCGTACTTTGGTCGTGGTCGAGACGGATCCAAGGACAAGCCCGCGTCCGGCGGAGGCAATCCGGATTGCGGCGGGGATCGGAGCATGGAAAAAGACGGACGTGACACTTCTTCTGCGCGGGCCCGCCGGTTACAGCCTGCAGGAGTTTCCGGACGAACTGATCGACGAGGACAACTTTACCCGCTACCTGCCCCTGGTGGCGGAGTCGCCGCGCCCGATTTACGTGGAGGATTCTTTTGCCGATCTCGCGGCGCTCGAAGGCTCGCCGTGGCGTTACGAAGTTATCACGGCGGAGCGGACGGTCGAGTTGGTCCGCGCGAACGATTATCTGATTCGCTTATGAACGACACGACCTCGCCCCGTCGGGTGCTGCATCTGGTCCTGCCGGGTTTTCCGTCCGAACGAAAAAGGGAGTTGGTGGGGCAATTCTCCAGGACGGACGAAGTGGTGGAAATATTCGAGTTGAGCGAGATCACCGCTGGTGAGGCGCTGGAGAAGATTTTTGCTGCGGATGCGGTGGCGGTGTGGGGGGATGTGACCGAGTAGTAAAGGTTCACGTCCAAGCCGATCCACTAAACGTATCGACGAGAAGTTTTCGTCGCGAGGGTTGTTCCTTGCGCCTTAGGAGGCCTGACGCAACTCAGCGGTAGGGAATGATCAGGGGGCTCGCGATGGGGCGGCGAACCGGATTGGGTTGAGAGGCCTTGACGACGGTCGCGGAAGTGACCGGGGTATTCAGGCTTACCGGATTGGGCGGCAGGGGGCCGGTGATTTTGATGACACCAGGGACATCGAGGGCATCGGCATATTTTTTCTGGAGCAGCTCGGAGTCCGTGCCGACGGGAGCGGTGAGAGGGAGACCCAAAGCGTTAAGATCGTGCTCGCGGCTTTCTTGCTCGCCGGTGCCTTGGGCAAGTCCGTTGGAGATGTCCGTCGTAGCTCCCAAGGGATCGGCTTGGGCCGCAATGGCCGTGGCGAGAGGGTCGTTATGGGACGAGACCAGACCTGGAGTTTCGATCTCGCCGGGATTGGTGACGTCGAAAGTCTTGGCCGAGGAAGAGGTTTTGTTCGTATCGGAATCGGGATCTGAACCCAGTTGGGTGGAGTCGTAAGCAACGGAAGTGTAGGGACTGCTCACCTTGGAATCGAAGACCGGGGCGAGGGGATTGAGCAAAGGCTTGAAGGTTGGCGCGTCCGACTTCCCTGCCGTGGAGGTACTATTTGAGGTTGGAGGGGCGTCGGAAGAATTATCCTGCGTTGCGTCGGTGAAACCCTTGGCGTTTGTTTGCGGTATCGAAATGGGGCCGGAGTCCGGGATATCGAGAGTCGATATGCCGGCCATTTTGGCCAACTCCTTGTTCGAGGCCAGTTGGTAGTAAAGATTCGTACTTTGATCCGGGGAGTCTTTTCCAAGGTTGTTTTGGAGCTGTTCCTCGTATTCGCGTATCAGCCAGTCGCCCTTTTTTTCGTCCTCGGCTTGTTTCTGGACATAGGCTTCGATTTCGCCTGGTGTCGGTTTCGGCGGTATGGGCAGGAGCGGTTGGTTCTCTCCATCGAAGATCACGGGGGTGGCCACCGCATCGTCGATGGTCGGGATGCTGCTGTGAACGGGAGCTTGGATTTGAGGATGTGTTTCCGCGTCGGGTAAAAGCAGGGTCTGGCTGATGTCGGTCTTTGGCGCAGGGGTGGATGACGGATCCGGATCGGCGTTGGTTCTTGTTGCCAAGGCCACGCCGAGAAGGACTGCAACGGTGGCGGATCGGGCAGTTTTCATCGCTAGGCTACTATACGCTTGTTGGGAGAAAACTTCAATGGCGTCTTCGCGCAAGAAAAAAACGGTTAAAAAAAGCTTTTTTCAGAGGAGAAAAAAGATTTACCAACCCGTCAAGAGCCGCTAGCAACAACCCATGGCTACTAAAGCACCCACCAAGAAAACTACCAAACGTAAACCCAACGCAGCATTCCTCAAGCCGGTCACTCCAGACGACAAACTCGCGGCGGTTGTCGGCGCCAAGCCGCTCCCCCGCACCGAGATTGTTTCCAAGCTCTGGGTCTATATCAAAAAGAATGGACTCCAGGACAAAAAGGAAAAGACCAAGATCAATGCCGACGAAACGCTCAAGGCGATTTTCGATGGCAAGAAGCAAGTCACGATGTTCGAGATGAACAAATACGTCTCGGGCCATCTGAAGGCTTAAGAGTACTTCGTTGAGGCGGCGGTGAGCGATCACCGCTGCCCTTCGTTGGGAGCGGTCTTCCTCAGGGCCTGCCAGCCTTCTTTCACGACGGGTTGGCAGGTTCTAGAGAGCTGTGCGGTGTGTCTGTGCCGCTTCGTAGACCTGTTCGTACTGTTGTGCGGAGGCATCCCACGTAAAGTTACGGGCCATGCCCTGAACTTGCATTGCGGCGATGTGGTGTGGACGATCGTACCAAGTGGCGACCGCCCAACCGATGGTGTAGTAGAGCGCGCGGTCCGATATTTCCCGGAATTTGAATCCGGTTCCGCGTCCGGCGGCTTCGTCGTAGTTTTCCACCGTGTCGTCCAGGCCACCTGTGGCGCGCACGATCGGCAATGTTCCGTAAAGGGAGGAGTACATCTGGTTCAGTCCGCACGGTTCGTAGATCGACGGCATGAGAAAAAAATCGCTGCCGGCTTCCATGAGGTGCGACAGCTCGGGCGAGAACCCGATATGGACTCGTGCTCCCGGATTGGAGTGGCTGAGCCAGCGGAAGAAATTTTCCGTGAAGGGGTCTCCCGTGCCAAGGACCACCACCTGCATGATCATGTCGCGCATGGCCTGGGGCAACGCTCCGCGCAGCAGGTCGAAGCCCTTTTGCGGGGCAAAGCGCGAGATGATGGCGAAGAGCGGTATTTTCGGATCGACCTTCAGCCCGAAGCGTTCTTGCAAAGCCCGTTTGCACTCCGCCTTTCCCGCCATGTTCCCGATCCCGTAACGGGCGGGGAGATACGCATCCGTGGCGGG
>CAJCII010000100.1 GCA_903970335.1 Bacteroidota bacterium
CGATGGTTCTTTAACTTTACGAGAGGATTTTTTCATAATTATGCCTAAGTCAAAACCGAAAGCTCATCCGCAGAGTGCCGACGAGATCATGAAGCGAGTGTTCCATCCCAAGGTGCACAAGCACGTCAAGGGCGTCGTGGCGGAGTTGAACAAACCGAAGAAGTGAACTGACCATGACTGACTCTACGCCAGAGCTACGTTTGTGTCAAGGGCATAATCCCGAATCATACAGAATGATCTCGAAGCATCAACGAGACATGCCGCCCATAAAATCCGGATCAAATTGATTGAGGTGCATCCAATTATCAGGGTATAAAAAAACGACACGCCACCCCGAACAAGTTCCGGTCGGGCATTAGGACGAGGCAGTCATTCTCCATTGTTCGTCGTCATTCGTCATCGTTACATGGCGTGATCCGTGCGCGTTTTGCTTCCCAACCGCCCCCGAGCTTTGCTTTTAAGGGGCGGTTGGGCTTCAAAACGCTTTCTTGGCGTGGTTCGCGGTCATCCTTCGTGCTGCTGGCACGCTGTGATGATCGTCATTTGCGACTTCGCGCGATCAGCCGTGACTTGCCTTCTTTTCTTCCTCGGCTTGATTCGGCGTTGCCTGCTGTGACGCTTGCTTGAACTGAATCACCTTTTCCTCTTTTTGTGCTTCGTAGAACTCCAGCGGCAGCACGGCTACTTGCGCTCCACCGGCATAAGCAGCATGGACCGCTCGTGATTCATGCCCGAGATGGTTCATAGCTTCGCGTTCCGGCATCCCTGCGGCACGCGCACGTTGTGCCCACGCATAGCGGTAGGAGTGAAGGCTGCGGCCCTCGATGCCCAGCATCTTGCAGCGTCGGCTGAACTCACTGGAGCGATTCTCCGAAGCCCAGGCATTCATCTTGGGGAAAAGATAGTCACTCTGCGGAAGCTGATTGAGCAGCTTTCGTAAGCAAGGCCCGATGCGCAGGAGACTTTCTCCACCCGATTCTTTTCCAGCCAGCTTGCGGCGACTAAATCGGATCGTCTCGTTTTCTAGATCAATCTGGCTCCAGTTCAGGCTGGCGATATCGGACTGAGAACCGCCCGTTTCCCAGAGCATCTCGTAGTAGAGCTTTCGTTCCCTCATCGGCTCCCTCTCCACGATCCGGCGATGTTCTTCCTCAGTGATTGCCGTGAATTTCTTTTTCCGCACCTCGGGCCAGACCGCATCTGCCATGACGGGCATCAGTAGCCATCCGAGATGTAAGGCATAGTTGTGGAGGCGTCGCAGGTAATGGTGTGCCGAATTACCAGCCCGTTCGTGTTGCAGGACCGCCAGCAAGTGCCCGGCCTCGGTATCCATCAGCGTAATGCCGCGCAACAGTGCGAACGGACGGCTGCGAAACGCCGTGGCCTTGCGTTTACGCGTCGATTCAACCCCCGTTACCGAGTAATGCTCCATCACGTCGGCCCAGGTACGGGTGAGCAGATCGGGCGACTTGGCCGACAGATAGGCCTTAGCCATCGTTCGGTTGAGCTGAGGCTGAGCCGCCGCCTGATTCCGCGCCGCGAGCAATTGTTTGGCCACGGTCCGGTCAGCCGTTCCAAGGCTTTCCGACTGGCCCGTGATTTTGTCTCTCGTGTAAAAATTGCCGCCAGCGCGGCAGAACATTCTGAATCTTTCCTGCATGATCGTATCTCCAACGCTCATGAGCATGGAGGATCACGGCTGACGACCGTTAGCGGATTGCGGGAGAGTTCAGCATCATTTAGCTGAATCTGACCGAATCGCCAAAGCAGTCGCAAATCTGGTCGCATTTGCCACCAGAACGACGATACCCGGAGCAGTTCCCTTTGATCTTCACTGTCTTATCAAAAGGCTCCGAAGGTAGCCGTCGCACTCCGTGCGACGGACCCCGAGCGCAGCGAGCCACCCCGTCCTCAAAAAAACATCCGTCATCCTGAGCTTGTCGAAGGATCGGCACCCGAAGGATAATCGCCATCTCCATGGGAACTGATCCAACCAAATCGGCTGGCGAATCTATCTCGCAAAAAGAAGCCGCCCTGCGCAGCGCCCCGCCAGCAATCACGGCCCTCCTCGCTCCCGGCGAAACCATCCTCTGGCACGGCCGCCCCCGCCCCTACGTCTTCATGGTCCGTGGCCTGCCCAACCTCGCCTACGGCGTCACCTGGTCCGTCCTCGGCGCCTTCTGGTACGAGGGAGCCGTGCTCGCCCCGTTCGAGGGCTGGTGGCGCATCGTCCCCTACCTCAGCTTCCCCTTCATCTTTGCCGGCTTCAGCTTTTGGCGCTACCCCATCCGCCTCGGTGCCCAGGCCCGTCGCACCTGGTACGTCGTCACCGACCGCCGCCTCTTCATCGCCGAGCTCTGCCCGGACCAGCCCCCGCACCTCCGCGTCTTCACCGCCGGGGAAATGGCCCCGCCCCAACTCGTCAAACGCTTCGACGGCCTCCAGGACCTCATCCTCACCCGCCGCGCCCTCGACAACCCCCACCTCACCCCCCGCCTCGACGCCGGCTTCTTCGGCCTGGAGGATGCATCTGCTGCGGAAAAAGCGATTCGGGCGAATTGGAATTAACCCATGCAAAGCCATTCATCGATGGCTTGATCGATCTGCCGCATCTGGTCGTCGCTCAGGGTGCCGATTCGATTCAGAAACCTCACGGGTGGCAAGGGAGTCAAGCCCTGCACGTTAAACGCTCCTGGCTGTAAAAATGAAACCGTGAGCTTCACCTCGTAGGTCGAACCGCGGACGGACGTCGTATGCGGTATGATGGCAATCAACGCATAGTCGGTCTCCTCGGGATGGGCGCTCACCACGACAGCGGGCCGTACTTTACCCGCCAGCCCCAAATCGACTCTCCAGACCTCACCTCGCCGGGGTTGCGCCATGATCTCCGTCGATGAGTTCCCAAGCCTGACTCGCCAGAGCGGTCTGGTCCGCCTCGGTAAAGACCCCGTAGGCATCGTCGTAAATAATCGCTCCTTGCTCGCGCAAGGCCCGATCCACCTCCACTGCGATGGAACAAAGCTCCTCGCGCGACAGCTTCGGTAACTCGGCCAGGATTTCGGTCGCACTCATTCATGGCACCCTAAAAGCAATCTCCCCCTAAATCAACTTCCGGTTAAAGAAACAAGCAAAAGCGCACATCCCCCTCTCAGGCTAGGAATTCTTGCCAAAGTCAATTCATCCGGAGAAAATTGCCATTAACCCAAAAGTGAACACGGGTTCGTGTTCCTACAAAAAGCAACAATGAGCCGAGATTCTATTTTTTACGGTAGCGGTGAATGGCAATTCACCGCAGGAGTGAATTATCCCCGTGATGCGCACGAGCTAATGACGGAGGGGTATCTGCGAGCCGGGCAGCGACTCATGGAATCAATCTCAGCCAACCCCCAAGGAGTAGATTTCATCGTATATCCCATGGTCTACTTGCACCGCCATTGGTTTGAACTTCGTTTAAAAAATATCATCGATCAAGGGCGCCAACTTCTGCAAGAAGGCGCGGGCTATCCTCAGGGCCACAAGCTGCAAAACCTGTGGCCTCTGGCTCGTCAAATCCTCGAAAAGGTCTGGTCGGAATCTGATCGCCCACACGAGTTCGATCTAATTGACCGGGCGGTAGCCGATTTCGAGAACTTCGACTCGGACTCACAATCATTTCGGTATCCAATCGACAGCAAGGGCAACAAGTCCCTTCAGGGTTTATCCCAAATCAACCTCCAACACCTTTTTCAAAAAATGGAAGGAATCTCTGAATTTCTCGACGCTGCCGCCTCGGGTATCTCATCTTATCTGGATGATTTGAGAAGCAGTTATTAGAAATGGGAGGCAAAGCAGTCATCATTTTGAACAGCCTTCAAACCAGATAGTCAAAATAGTCGCCTCCCAACTCATTCCAGCAAAACGCTTTCTACTCAATAGCCTAAACGCCCAGTCTGACCTAAATTAATAGCACATTTAGGCCATTTCAGTGGCCATTCTATACCCCGCGTCGGTTGGGTTCCCAAATGAGCTTGTGCATCTGGAGCTGCATCCGGACTCTGGGGAGGGCGTCGGCGAGGAGGCGGTTGGCGAGGTCGAGGGGGGTGATTTTGCCGAAGACGGGGGAGAAGAGGATGGTCTCCACGCGGTCGGCCCAGCCGGGAATTCCGGCAAGGACCTGGGCACGGGCCCAGAGGTAGTCTTCCTCCGAGCCGATGACGAACTTGACCTCGTCGCGCGGCCCGAGGTGGGGGAGGTTCTCCAGGCGGTTGCGGGCGCACTCGCCGCTGGTGGGGCACTTGAGGTCCATGATGCGATGGACGCGGGAGTCGATGGGGGCGATGTCGTGGGCACCGCTGGTCTCGAGCAGGACGGTGTACCCGGCATCGCAGAGCCGGGACATCAGGGTATGCACCCGCTTCTGCAGCAGCGGCTCCCCGCCCGTGACCTCGACCAGGCGGCATGGGTGCGTGGCCACCTCGGCCAGGATGTCCTCAATCGAACGGCGCTTGCCCTCGTAGAAGGCGTACTCGGTGTCGCAGTACGTACAGCGCAAATCGCAGCCCGTCAGCCGCACGAAAATGCAGGGTTGCCCCGCAAAGGTACTCTCCCCCTGAATGCTGTAGAAGATTTCGTTGATGGTCAGGGTATCGACCTTCGCCTGGGATGGCGCGGTGGTTTCGACGGCGGTGCTCATGGAGAGAGAGCATACTATCAGGTTGCGCGTTCCGAAACAGGATAACGCGCTTCCTGGGGCAAAACCGGTGTCCGATTTGTAAATGGTGTTCGGCGGGAATTTCGCTAGCGTCGTCGTTTCGGAGAAAGACGGCCCACGATCCGGTGAAAATCCTTATCATCAAACCCAGCGCGCTCGGCGATATTGTGCAGGCCCTTCCGGTCCTGACGGGGCTGAAACGCCGCTGGCCGGCGGCGAAGATCGACTGGATCGTGAACGACTCGCTGCGGGACATGCTCGAGGGGCACCCCTGCCTGAACCGGACGATCCTGTATCCGCGGAAGCGGTGGACGACCCCGTCCCGGCTGCCGGAAATCTGGCGCTGGGGGCGGCGGTTGCGGGACGAGAAGTACGACATGACGATCGATCTGCAGGGGCTGCTGCGGAGCGCACTGATGACTTGGGCGGCGAACAGTCCCCGGCGACTCGGGCTGCTCTCGGCGCGCGAAGGGTCCCGCGCCTTCTACAACGAATTCATCGCCGATACGGCGCTCTCCGCCGCCGAGCGGTACCTCACCTGCCTGGAGCATTTGGAGATTCCGGTGCGGCCGCTCGATTTCCAACTGACCGCGCGTGCGCCCCTGCCCGGCGCGCTGCAAAAACACGCACCTTATATCGTTCTTCATCCCTACTCCAAGTGGCGGACCAAGCTCTGGCCGTGGCGATATTACCAGGAGCTGGTGGAGGCGATGCCGGATCGTCGCTTTGTGGTGGTGGGGGAGGGGCCCTGGTTTCCGCTGGAAGCGGGGGGGCGGCTGGTCGATCTCCGGGGCAAGCTCTCGATTCCCGAGCTGGTGACGGTGCTCGACCGGGCGCAGATCGTCCTGAGCACGGATTCGGGGCCGGCGCATATTGCGGGGGCGCTGGGGCGTCCGACGCTGGTGCTGTTCGGCGCGACGGACTGGCGGAAGACGAAACCGTCCGGGGCGCAGGTCCGGATCCACACCCATGCGCTGTTTTGTTCCCCCTGTCTAAAACGGACATGCTGGCGGGACACGCCGGTGGAATGCATGAGTCTGACGACGCCGCAAAAAATCCGGCAGTTACTGGTGCAGCTTGCGTCATAAAGGATTGTAATGGCAGTATTCTCCGAAAGAAAACCCGCGTCTTGTATATTAGAAAAAGTAATCGTTACGCGACTGTAACAGGAGTGAAAGACGAGAAAATGTTGCAGTTGGCACGGAAATCGCCTATGTAGTAAGAAAACTAATAATACTATGTCTACACAACGAAACAAAAACTGGAACGACCAGCTCGTGACCGAGGAAGTTCGGTCATGGCACGAGTCGGGACGTCCGCTCTATTCGCATTACATGCGACAGAACTACCAAGAGCTCCTGGCTGCCGGCATTCGCTATTTTGGGACTTGGCGCGGGGCCGTGGAAGCCTCCGGGATTCCGTACGATTCCGTGAGAAAATACCGGGACTGGTCCAAGGAACGGATCATCGAAACGATCCAGCGTCTGGAAAAGGACGGAGTCGATCTCTCCTTCCGCTCCATGATGCTGAGCAAATACGCGCCGATGGTCTATGCGGCGATCCGCCCGAACCATTTCGGTTCGTGGAAGGACGCGCTGACGGCCGCCGGGCTGGCTCCGGAAGAAATCTACCGGTACCGCTCATGGGACGACGACTCGATTCTTTCGGAGATTCGCCGCCTGAACGAAGAAGGTGCGGACCTGAGCTCGAAGAAGATGGACGAGACGGCCAATCCGCTGATTGCCACGGCGCGTCGCCGGTTCGGCAACTGGGGAGCGGCGGTGGAGCGTGCGGGGATCGACTACAGTGCGATCCGTCGGCGCCGTCGCTGGACGCGCGAGCTGATCCTGCAGGAAATCCGCCAACTCCGCACCGACGGGGTCGATCTCCGGAGCGGGGAAGTCCGCCATCATAATCCCGCGCTCTTTGCGGCGGCCTGCAAGGCCCGCTTCTTTGGGAGCTGGAACAAGGCGCTGCAAGCGTCCGAGGAAGCGGTGGCGGTGCCTGCGGCGTAAAGCCGGGCCTCGCCAGATGCAAAGAGGGCATGACTCGTTCGCGGGTCATGCCCTTTTTTTGTGTAAAGAAGAGACCGTCCCAAGCCGATTAATCGTTCATGGCCAATCCGCTCTCCAGCCGGGGATTTATCATTGGGCGGATGCCCTACGGCAACACGAGCCTGATCGTCCGGTGTCTGAGCCAGCAGGCGGGGCGATTGACGCTGATGGCCAAGGGAGCGGCCCGGTCTAAAAATCAATTTGCCGGGGTGCTGGACCTCTTTTACTTGGCGGACTTCCTTTACCAGCCGTCGCGGACGGGGGAGATGCACACGCTGCGGGAGGTCAAGCTGATCGAAGCGCATCTCGGGCTTCGCCGCTCGTATGCGAACCTGCTGGCGGCGCAGTATTTCGCCGCGCTGATCGAAACAGTGACGGAAGCGGGCACGCCCATTCCGGGGGAATACGAGCTTTTCGGCAAGGCGCTCGCGTACTTGTGTCAGGTGGATATTACCTGGCGGGCGGTCGAACGGTTCGAGCTGCGTGTGCTGACGCTGGCGGGGATCGGTCGCGTGGATGAGGATTTACCGCAGGCCTTCCGGGCGCTGCATCACACGGTGCCGACGTTGCGAGTGGATTTGGTGAAGCTGTTGGCGGAGGCGGCGGGTTGAGCGGCGGGTTCGATCTTTTTGGGTACCAGGGAGACTTTGTCTTGAGATTAGCGACGGACTGCGCCCGGGCCGGTTAAGTTAAAAAGGACTGGATGACTAGCCCGATGGGGTGCCGTTCTTCGGGCCACAGACTTCGTTGCTCGTCGGTCACAGACCTACGGGTATGCTCCCTCCTCGCGCCTCGTCACGGTCAAAAATTGACTCGCAACGCGGCGTTGCCCTATTTTGAAAACACCCCATAAAATCACGGAGAAACAAGATGATTCGCAAAGCATTCGTCATGTCGGTCAACGCGGGCAGCGAGGAAGAATACGAGCGGAGGCACCGCCCGATCTGGCCCGAACTGGAGCAGGTGCTGCGCGATCACGGCGTCCACAACTACTCCATCTTTCTGCACGAGGAAACACGGCAGCTTTTCGGCTACGCGGAAATCGAGGACGAGGCGAAATGGGCCGCGATTGCGCAGACGCCCGTGTGTCAGAAGTGGTGGGCGTACATGAAGGAACTCATGCCCGCCAATCCCGACGGCAGCCCGGTGTCCACCGGACTGCGGGAGGTTTTCCACATCGATTGATTGCGGCGTTATGGCGCAACGGTCGCGGCCAGTCTTTTCCGGATGCGCTCCACGATGACGTTGGTGCGTTGGCCGAATTCGAGGCATTGCCGGAAGAGGCCGTCGTCTTTCGTTTCGCCGGGCAGGAGGGGCGGGGGCGGCATGTGGGGTTCGATGGAGAACCCTTGATCGTAGCCGGTGGCCAACAGGTCCGTGAGAAAATCCTCCACCCGCGCCGTGCCTTCGCCGGGGAAAAGATGATGCGTTTTGTTCAGGGCGTGGTCCCACCGCTCGTCCTTCACATGAACGTGCGCAATGTAGGGGCGCACCTGCCGGTAAATCTCCCACGGGTCCTGCTTAAGACGCGGGGCAGGGCGCGTGAAGTCATCGGTGTGAATCGGATTGGCCATGTCGAAGAGGAGTTTCAGGCCCTTCACGCTTTGCAAGGTATCGAGCAAAAACTTCCAGCCGCTCCCGCCGTAACCGGAACAGTTTTCCAGGACCACCTGCAGGTCGTGCTCCGCGAACAGGTCGGTCAGCACCTGGAGCCGCTTGAGCGTTTCGTCACGCGGGGCGAGTTCGCCCTCTTTGCCCTGAAAACTCATCACCCGCACCATCGG
This sequence comes from Bacteroidota bacterium, assembly GCA_903970335.1. GTDB lineage: Bacteria > Verrucomicrobiota > Verrucomicrobiia > Methylacidiphilales > UBA1321 > JABDGH01. The sequence goes on from CAJCII010000100.1 coordinate 8,529, forward strand.
CGTGCCGAGCCGCTTCATGCGTGGGATGCACCGGCGGGCCTCGGCGTAGGAGGAATCGGGCGGCTCGTCGATGCGCTTGGCCCAGTTCGCGATACGCGAGCCGAAACAGACGACTTGCACGCCGGCCTGCTCGACCTGGCGTTGGAATTCGTCGAAGGCTGCGTCGGGAAGATCGTGGAGATTGTCCGCCGCAAAACCATCGACCTGCACATCCCGCACTTCGAGATGACGCCAGCCGAGTTCCTTCACGAGACGGATTTGGTTCTTCAGCGGCAGTCCCGCTTCCTCTCCTACGGCAGTCAAAAACATGGCTGATGCTCCTTGCACTCAAATTACGTTTTTGCCCGGCCTTGTCCACTACGACTACGGTGCCTGAATCGTCTCCGTCACGAAGCCCCGGTTGATCCAGCCCTCCAATCCGCCGAGTAGCGGGTGTGCATCTTTTGCTCCGGTGTTCGTCAGCATGTCGGCAATCGCCACCGCCGCCTGATCTTTCGGGCAATCGCAGTAGGTCACGATGGTCTTGTCCAAGGGGATTTCGCTTAGACGCCGTGGTAAGGCGGTGTAGGGAATCAGCCGCGCATGGGGCAGCGTCAGGGGCTTGACCCCGTGGTCGATTTCCGCTCGCACATCCACGATGACCACATCCCGGTTTTGGTCGAGCATCGACTTGAGCTCCTGTGGGCGGATCCCCCTTTTCAGGGCCGCCTGAAGGCTCGACAAGTAGCGCCGTCGGTTGAAGTAACGCCAGGCGAGGACCGCGACGATGATGATGCCGCAACCCCACGGGAGATAGGATTTCATCGAAGCGAAACCGTCTTCCAGGGTCTTGAGGCGGTGCTGAAGATACAAACCGGCCAGGAGCGGGCCCAGCGCCCAGAGCAGAGAGCCGATGCCGTCGAAGAGGACGAAGCGAGCGAGCGGTACCTGCAACATGCCCGACATGGGCGGGGCGAGCGTGCTCAGGCCGGGAATGAATTTCGAGACGAGCAGGGTTTTGGTGCCGTGTTTGACGAAAGCGGTTTTGGTCTTGCTCACGCAGCTATCGGGTCTCCACGACAGGCGGCACATCAGGTTGAGCACCGCTCCGCCGCGCACCCTCCCGATGCCGTACCAAATCAAGTCCGCCAGGAGCGCCGCCACGACTGCCGTGAGCAGGCAGCCCGCCAGGCTGAGTTCGCCGGACACGATCAAGGCCCCGGCGGCCACCAGGGCCGGGAAAGCCGGGATGGGCACGCCGACTTGCTCCAGAAAGACGCAGCCGAAAATGCCCGCGTAGCCGAAGTCCCACCAGGCGGTCGGGGAAGGTGTCATGAGGGTAAGGTGTCGCTTCCGAGGCGGGGAGTCAAATTTGCCGCGGTTGAAAAAATTCCTCCAACCGCTGCCGCCGATATTCGAAAATCCGTTCGATATCGCGCCGGACGAAAAGCCAATTCGTCAACGTGCCGCCCCAGGGGTGGTAGCGGACATCGTCCGTGCAATACGTTCCACCGTACTGCGCGGCAAACGTATGCGTGTGATGCCAAAGCCTGTAGGGTCCCCAGAGTTGGACGTCGACGAAGCGATGGGGCGGTTCCCAGGCGGTGATTTCCGTGCGCCAGCAGACGGGCACACCGTGGATGCGGATGCGGTAGTCGATCAACGTCCCGGGGCGCATTGCGATCGGCCCGGGTGTCAGTACCTCGAAGTTCAGCCAGGGCGGCGTGAGACTTTCCAAGTTCCGTGCCTCGGAGAAAAAGGGGAAGACTTCCCCCAGCGGACGGGGCAGCCATTGTTCCGTGTGCAGCGTAAATTCCTTCACCGGTTAGCTTAGCCGACCCGGTGCAGCTGACAAGTACCGGCGGCTATTTGGTTTTCATCACGATACGCCCGTCCCAATCCTCGGGCGGGGGCGTGACGATGAATTCGCGGCTGAAATCGAGGTAGTTGCCGACACAATAGTCGCCAGGGTATATTTTCTCACATTCTTCGAAGGCCGCCGCCGCCTCGGCAAAGCGTCTGGCCAGGAAATGGTCGAAGGCCGCTTCGTAAATCGTCACTACCTCTGGCGGTATTTTCGACTCCGCCAGGTTAGCCGTTTCGGCCAATACCTCGAAGACCACGGTGGCCTCCGTTTTTCCCTTGAGCTGAATCAGGCCGAGCCTGCGCACGAGAAATTCGTCGCCGACGAGTTGGCGGACGCTTTCGCTGATCGCGATGTCGGTGCGAAAGTCCTTCGTGATGCCCTCCAGACGGGAGGCCACGTTGACGGCGTCGCCGATCACGGTGAACTCGGAGCGGATCGAGGCGCCGAGCTGGCAGGCGGTGACGATGCCGTGGTTCAGCCCGATGCCGATCCGCAGCGGGATTTGTCCCTGAGACTTCCGCTCCTCATTCAAGTCGCGCAGACGGTGCCGCATCAGCAGGGCGGAGCGGACGGCATTGCTCGCGTCCTTTTGCTCGCCGAGACTCAGGGCCGGGATGTCGCCCCACGCCGCCATCACGGCGTCGCCGATGAACTTGTGGAGGGTGCCCCGGCATTGCTCGACGCAGGCGACCATCTTCTCGAAGTAGATGTTGAGCTGGCGGACCAGTTCCTGGGTGTCGATGCCCTCGCTGAATTTGGTGTAATCGCGGATGTCGGAGAAGAGAATGGTGACGGGACGCTTCTGACCGCCGAGGCTCAGGCTATCGGGATGGTCGAGCACATGGTTGACCAAGCCGGAAGGCAGCATTTTGGAAAAAATCTGCTTGAGCTGCTCCCTCCCACGCTGTTCCTCGCGCCAGCGGAGCACGATACCGCCAGAATTCACCGCAGCGAAGCCGATGACCGGCCAAGCGAGGGCAATCTGGATGCTCCAAAACCCGAAGATGAGGAACGCGATGGCAATGTAGGCCACGACAACGGTGAGCGGGCCGAGCACTGCTTCGAGCAAGGGAGCGCTCTTTAATCGAAAGAGAGTGGGCCAGGTCACGAGCAGCCAGCCGATCATTACCCATGGCCAGGGCACAAAACGAAGGTAGTCGTTTTGCAGCACGTTATTGATGACGTTGAGGTGGGTGTAGGGGAGGAAGCTTTGAGAGTCGATTGGCGTCGGCCCCATATCAGTCAAAGCGACGGCGGCTTCTCCGATCAAGACCGTCTTCTTGTCGAGATTGCATCGCTGGGGCAGGGGTATGGGGTTATCTTTTCTTTGGCTTTTAGCCAGTGCCTGGAACACTTCTCCAAAAGAAATGGTTGAAGACGAAAAGGACTCGCTGTTTCGATAATTAATGACGTATTGGCCGTCGTCCGTCATCGGAATCGTCCAGCTTTTTCCCGAGGAATTGCGTAAAACGACGTTTTGCCCAAGGTTAATTTGAACCTTGTCGGCATCGACTTGCAACGTTTGGCAAAGGGCCTGAAGTGCAAGGGAAGGAAAGATTTTGTCTCTTACCCTGAGGACGAGAGGAATGGTGTGGCGAATGCCATCCTGAGGAGAGGGGTCGTCGTTGACGAAAGCATAGAGGCTTTGCTCTCTCAGGGGATCGACCGGCAGCGTGCCGATGGGGTAGTTATGAAGCTTTGCGATGTCTCCATGAATTTGAGTGAAAGGAAGCGTCGGGCCGGGATCGTTCAAACCGGCTTGGGTTTTGTCCACCGCACTTTTGGTCGCTTCCGCATCGCGTAGCGCGTCTACGGCCAGAGCGCCGGTGATCACGCTGGGCAACTGCGCTGCGGCATCGCCGAGCGCCTTGTCATCGGCGGGATTGGCCGATGTCTCCGTATACATGATATCGAACGCAATCGTCTTGGGATTCTGGTTGGCCAAGGCAATCTCCGATAAAAAGGTGGCTATCGTCGTGCGCGACCATGGGTATCTTCCCAGCAGATCGAGGGAAGGTTGGTCGATGCCCAGGAAGACAATTTGCGGATCCGCCTTCGGGTCGGATTGTGCCCTCACCTTAAAGCGAAAATTGACCGTTTGATACTCCACCCAGTCCCTAATCGACGAACCGACGGAAGTTTGCGCCAGCAACGCCGCAACGGCCAGCGTAACCAGCGGAGCAAACAGATGGTAGAGGCGCGCGCGCATCCACTCCCGGTTCATCCGTGCCAGTTGCGTCGTCATGAAATTGTTGCTTGAGAAAACCCTCTGCCCGTCCGTTATAAGGAGGCTGAAGCGGAAAGCGAAGGATATTTAAGAGTCTGATATTATTGACTTGTTCGATAAATGGAAGCGTCTACTATCTTGCTCGATTCAAAGCGGATTGAATTTTCTAATGTCCAACTCAGCTCGCCACTCCTTCACGAAACAGCACCTCCAGACACGTCGGGTGGTGTCGGCCGGTGCGTTGTCTTTTCTGCTCGTCTTTGGGCAGACGGCTCCGCTCCTGGCGAACCCCACGGGAGGACAGGTTACGGCAGGGGCCGCGACCATCAGCAGCTTGGGTCCGACCGAGACGATCAAGCAGTCGACTTCCGCCGCGATCATCAACTGGCAGCAGTTTTCGATCAACAATGGCGAGCTGACCAAATTCGTGCTTCCGAATAGCTCCGCCGCCACGCTCAACCGCGTCCTCGGGGGAAATCCTTCGTTGATCTACGGCACGCTCCAGTCGAACGGTGCCCTCTACCTCGTCAACCCCAGTGGCATCGTCGTCGGGCCGAGTGGACGCATCGATACCGCCAGTTTCCTCGGTTCGACGCTCGATGTCTCCGACGACGATTTCCTTAAGCGGGCGAATCTGAATTTTCAAGGCTCGTCCGGTGCCAGCGTGAGTAATCAGGGCGTCATCCACGCCTCGTCCGGGGATGTCTATTTGATCGCCGCGCAGGTCGATAACAGTGGGACGATCACGGCGCCGAAGGGGAACGTCGGCCTCGCCGCCGGCTCGGATATTCTCTACCAGCCTGCGGGCAACCAGAACCTTTTCATCCAGTCCAATGCGGTCGGCACCACGCGCGCGGTCGGCGTCACCAATAGCGGTACCATCAAAGCCGCCACGAGCGAACTTACCGCCGCCGGAGGTAACGCCTACGCCCTCGCCATCAACAACAGCGGCAACATCGCCGCCAGTGGGTTCAAGAAAGTGAACGGGCAGGTCTATCTTACCTCGGAAGGCGGCAACATCACGAACAGCGGCAAAATCTCTGCGGTTAATCCGGGTGGCAATGGCGGCACGATTGTCGTGGACGGCAGCGGAGCCACTTCGAGCACTTCCTCGGTGACCAACTCGGGCCTGCTCAATGCTTCCGCCGCCGTTGCCGGAGGAACGGGTGGCTCGGTCACGCTGAAGAATCTCGGGGGCGCGACCTCGCATACCGGCACGATTCTGGCGAAGGGCGGTCAGGGCGGCTCAGGTGGCAATGTGGATATTTCCGGCGCAGAAGTAAAATTGACCGGCACGGTCGATACCACCGCGCCGGGGGGTAAGACCGGAAACCTTCTTCTCGACCCGCTGACCTTAACGGTCAATTCCTCCGGCGGAGACGAAACCGGTGCGCAGGTGGCCGCCATCCTGGCCACCACCAATCTTAATCTCAACGCCAATAATCTGGTCACCATCGAGGACAACATCACCTGGACGAGCTCGAATACGCTGACGCTGAGTACGAACAACTCCGGTAGCGAAATCCTGATCTACTCACCGATTTCCGGCGTCAACGGCGGTCTTACCCTCAAGGGAGCCAACGACAGCGTCCCCATCGAAGCCAGCGCCTCGATCGACGTGGCCAATTTCATTCTCCAGGACGGAACTTGGAGCCAGTACAGCTCCACCCTGCCGGCTTTTTCCGCGACGCACGATTTTGAAATCCAAAACCGCAGCACCTTCTTCCGTGTGACCGGCGGCTCCGGCGAGTCGGACGATCCCTACCAGATCACCGATATTTACGGCCTCCAGGGGCTGGCCTCTCCCAGCGGATCCCTCCTTGGCCTCGATTCCGAGTTGACGAACAACATCGATGCCACCGGCACCGCCACTTGGAACAACGGCGCGGGCTTTGTGCCGATCGGTAATGCCACGACCGTCTTTAACGCCTTGTTCAACGGACAGAGCTTTACCATTAACGGCCTTACCATCAACCTGCCGAATAGCAGTAATCTGGGCCTGTTCGGGGATACCGGTGCCGGTTCCATTTTGGAAAACGTCACGCTGTCGAACGTGCAGATCTCGGGATCGGGTTCTTCCGATATCGGTGCTCTGGCCGGAACGAGTAATAGTTCGGTCTTGAATGCCCATAGTTCGGGGACGGTGAGCGGGCTCAATTACGTTGGGGGTCTCGAGGGGTACAGCGCGGTCTCGACGACCTCTTCTTCCAGCTCGGCCACGGTCAGCGGCGGTAATTATATGGGTGGCCTGGCGGGCGCGAGTGGCGGGGTGATCAGCAATTCCTCCAGTTCCGGAAACGTTACGAACGGCGGGAGTTTTGTCGGCGGTCTGGTCGGCTTGAATTTCGGTTTCGCGATCGTCAACTCCTCGAGCAGCAGTTCCGTGACCGGAACCTTCGATACCGGTGGCTTGGTCGGAGACAACAGCAACCAGATCACCGACTCGTATAGTACGGGAACGGTCAACGGCGGGGCTCAGACCGGGGGATTGGTGGGGCAGAACAGCAATTTGCTTACGCAAGATTACAGCCTCGGTGCCGTCACAGCCAGCGGCGGAAGCTACGACGTGGGCGGCCTGGTGGGACTTAACGACGTGGGAGGAACGATCCTCAACGCCTACAGCACCGGGTCGATAACCGCCGGGATTGGCAGTGCTAATGTGGGAGGATTGGTGGGAAGTAACGCTGCGGGTGGGACGATAACCAACACGTACAGCTCCGGCGCGGTGAGCGGTGGCAGTGGAAGCATCCGTGTGGGAGGTTTTGTCGGCAATAATCTCGGCACAATCGCGAGCAGCTTTTGGGATGCCACCACCTCGGGCTTTTCTTCTCTTGGCATCGGTAGCGGCACCAATTCGGGCGTGACCGGGGATACGACGACCACGCTGCTCAGTGCGAGTACCTATGCCACTTGGAACATCGGCACCACCCCGGCGACCAACACCTGGGTCATTCTCAATGGGTTGACGCGCCCGATGCTGGGCATGGAATACAGCCCGACCATCACCAATGCCCACCAGTTGCAACTAATCGATCTCAACTCCACCACCCTCACTACCATTTACACCCTCGCCAATAACATCGATCTTAGCGGGACGTCCAATGCCTCGGATGTCTGGGGCAGCAGCACGACCAACGGTGGCCCCGGCTTCGCTCCCATCGGCAACTACTTTGGTACGCCTTTCACCGGCATCTTCAACGGTCAGGGGTATACGATCAATGGAGCCTACCTTAATAACACCGGCAGCAACAACCTGGGCTTGTTCGGCGGTCTAGGTGCGTTTGGGCTGGTCGAAAATCTGGGCGTAACGAACGCCCAGGTTACTGGGGGACTCAATGTTGGTGCGCTGGTCGGGATCAACCAAGGTACTGTCCAATACTGCTACAGCACTGGGACGGTTACAGCGGAGTTGGGCGATGTAGGTGGGCTGGTCGGGAATAACTCCACCGGTGGCGTGATCGAAGATTCTTACAACCGGGCAGCCGTGAGCGGACCTTCTGCGGTCGGTGGCTTGGTTGGATCGGATTACCAGGCGACGATCAGTAGCTCCTACAACTCCGGAGCGGTGACCGCAGGCAGTGGCGCGACTGCGGTCGGCGGCCTGATCGGGACGGACAATTCCTCAACGGTCAGCAACGTCTACAACACGGGCCCGGTCAGCGTTTCCTACAGCACCAGCGATGTGGGAGGCTTGGTCGGCGAAGAGCAGGGTGGCGGCACGATCACCGATGCCTACAGTTCCGGAGCGATTACCGCCGTCAGCGGCGCGGATGTGGGTGGACTTATTGGTTACAATGGGGGCACGACCATCAACTTCAGTTATTGGGACACGTCCGTGGCGGGGGTCTCGCTGGGCGTCGGGACCGATCCGACGAATACCACATCCGGCGTCAGCGGGGAATCGACGTCGTCGCTTCTCAACGAGAACACCTACGCGACTTGGAGCATCGGCACCAGCCTGGCCAAGACCTGGGTCATCTTCAACGGGTACACTCGTCCCATGCTGTCCTCGGAATACAGCACGACAATCTCCAACCCTCACCAATTGCAATTGATCGGACTGAATGCCACCACGCTTTCCGCCAATTATACCCTCGCCAAGGATCTCAACGGCAATGGCTTCACCGATCCGTCCAATGTCTGGGGAACCAGCACGACCAATGGCGGCGCGGGCTTCGTCCCGATCGGTTCTTCCGCAACTCCTTTCACCGGCACGCTCAATGGGCAGGGCTACACGATCAATAATCTTTACATTAATTTGCCCAGCTCCCTCGAAGCCGGATTGTTCGGCGCAACCTCGTCGACGGCGACGATCGAAAATGTGAATCTGACCAATGTCCAGATTAGCGGCGATAATGCGGTGGGCGGCCTGGCGGGATACAACGACGGTGCGATCCTCAATTCGTCCAGCACCGGTACGATCAGCGGCGTGGGTGGCGAATTGGGCGGTCTGGTCGGGGAGAATGACGGGGGCACCATTACCGACTCGTACAGTGAGGCGACGGTTACCGGTACCACCATCCTGGACGAAAGTTCCGTGCTGGGCGGGTTGGTTGGGTATGTCTCCAGCGGCACGATCAGCAACTCCTACAGCACCGGGGCGGTGACCACGGTCAGCCAGAATCGGGAAATCGGGGGTCTGGTTGGGGGCATCGAAATCGGCACGATCAGCAACTCCTACAGCACCGGGGCGGTCACGGTCGGCAGCGGTAGCGAGGAGGTGGGCGGATTGGTGGGATTGGTCGATGGCGGTGGTGCTATGCTGAGTAATGACTACAGCACCGGGTCGGTCAACGCGAGTGGGTCCAACTATGTTGGTGGTCTGGTGGGGGATATGACCGGCACGATCAGCAACTCCTATAGTACGAGCCCGGTAACCGGAAATCAATTTGTGGGCGGCTTGGTCGGGTACATATACAGCGCGAGTCTTAACCTGGTCTACAGCACGGGCTCCGTGAATGGGTCTTCCGATGTGGGTGGTCTGGTAGGCTTTCTTATCGGCCCGGTTAGCAATGCCTATAGCACAGGGTCTGTGACCGGCACCCTTGGAAGTACGAATGTGGGCGGGTTTGCGGGATTAAACGGCGGCACGATCAGCAATGCTTACAGCTCGGGAGCCGTTTCCGCTCCAAGTGGCGGCGATGTAGGAGCATTCGTCGGCAATAACGCCGGCACGATCACGAACGGCTTTTGGGACACGGATTCGACCGGTGGGCTGGCCGGTACCGGTAACGGTTCCTCGTCCGGTCTGACCGGTGCGACCACCATGCAACTGGAAACGCAAAGTTTCATCCTGGCCAACTCGCCGACAACGCCCACCTGGGATTTCACCAGTGCCTGGACCACGAACGCGGGCACGACGCTGCCGCAATTGACCGGTCAGCCGGTCTATACGCCGGTTCTCGACGTTCTGAGCGGTACCGACTTCGCCGACAACGGCACGAACACGGCCTCGGACTCTACCATCGATCTCATCTTCAATGGCAGCCTCCTCGGTTCGACCACCACCGACAGCTCCGGCGTCTTCAGCTTCAATATCAGCGCCACCGACCTGACCGGCGGTGTGCTCCTCACCGGAATCAACAACGGCAATACCTACTATCAAGCCAACAGCCC
>CAJCII010000101.1 GCA_903970335.1 Bacteroidota bacterium
TACGCTGGCTCCCGCATGACGGCCTCCTCCATCCGCGAACTCCCCCCCGCCGAGCGCCCCCGCGAACGCCTCCTCCACCAGGGCCCCAACGCCCTCAGGACCGCCGAACTCCTCGCCATCCTCCTCCGCACCGGCACCACCGACCGCCCCGTCCTCGACCTCGCCCAGTTCCTCCTCACCCACTTCGGCTCCCTCGAGGCCCTCAGCCGCGCCCCCATCGGCGAACTCGCCCGCATCAAGGGCATCGGCCAGGCCAAGGCCATCGGCCTCAAGGCCGCCTTCGCCCTGGCCGCCCGCCTCGCCCGCACCGAAGCCGAGTCCCGCCCCGTCGACACCCCCGAGGACATCGCCCGCCTCCTCGGCGAAGAGATGCGCCTCCTCGACTACGAGAGCGTCCGCGTCGTCTGCCTCAACACCCAGAACAAGGTCCTCGCCGTCGAGGAAATCACCCGCGGCACCCTCAACGAAAGCCTCTTCCACCCGCGCGAGGCCTTCCGTCCCGCCCTCGTCCGCCAGGCCCACGCCGTCGTCCTCGTCCACAACCACCCCTCCGGAAATTGCCGCCCCTCCGACGCCGACTGCGCCGTCACCCGCCAGATGAAGCAGGCCGGCGAGCTGCTCCAGGTCGCCCTCCTCGATCATGTCATCCTCGGCGCCCCGCGCCCCGAAGACCCCCGCGGTTACTTCAGCTTCAAAAACGAGGGCTTGCTGTGAGCGCCCGCATCCACCCCACCGCCATCGTCGATGCCTCGTCCCACCTCGGCGCCGATGTCTCCGTCGGGCCCTATGCGGTCATCGAAGGCGGCTGCGAAATCGGCGACCATTGCGAGGTCCGCGCCCATGCCATCATCTGCCGCGGAACAACCATGGGCCCGCGCAACCAGATCGGGTACGGCGCGATCGTCGGCGCGGAGCCCCAGGATTTCGCCTACAAGGGAGCGCCCTCCGGCGTGACTATCGGTTCGGGCAACCGCATCCGCGAGTACGTGACGATCCATCGCTCGTCCAAAGAGGGTGGCGTCACCTCCGTCGGCAACGACAACTTCCTCATGGTCGGCGTCCACCTCGGACACGACGTGAAAGTCGGCAACCATACGATCCTCGCCAACAACACCCTGCTCGCCGGCCACACCCAAATCGCCGACCGCGTTTTTCTCGGCGGCGCAACGATCCTCCATCAGCATGTGCGCATCGGTACCCTGGCCATCACCCGCGGTGGCACGCGACTGGGGAAGGACGTGCCGCCCTATTTCATGGCTGTGGACACCAATCGGGTAAGCGGCATCAACCGGATCGGTTTACGCCGGGCCGGTCTCTCGCAGGAAACCCGGCGCGCGATCCAGGCCGCTTACGCTCTGATTTATCGCTCGGAGTTAAACGTCAGCCAGGCGCTGGCCGAGCTGCGCGAAAAAATCTCGATTCCCGAAATCGCCCACCTCGTCGAATTCATCGGCGAAGCGAAGCGGGGCATTTGCCGGGATAATGCCCGCGCGGGCGAAGCCGAGGAGGACTAGCCTCGCACTTGGCGGTCAGGTCGCGGGATTTTTACTCGGAAAAGTTACGCTAAAGACGGAGCCGCGACCGGACTCACTTTCCACCGTCGCGGCTCCTCCATGAGCTTCGACGAAGGCCTTGACCAAACTGAGGCCCAACCCGATGCCGCGCTGCGAACGGCTTTTGTCTCCACGGTAGAGGCGGTCCCAGATGCGCGGCAGGTCGCCGGGTTCGATGCCGATGCCGCTATCGCGGACGGAAATGCGGGCTTCTTTTGGCGTGAATTCCGCGTTCAGTTCAACCCGACCTCCATTGGGAGTGTACTTGAGCGCATTGTCGATGAGATTGCTCAGAACGAGTTGGAGTCGGTTTCGGTCGGCGCTGATTTTTCCGGAGGGATCGATCTTCGCGGTGAGGACGATGTCCTTTTCCTGGGCGACATCGTCGTAGAGTTCGAGGAGAAGATCGATGATGGGGGCGAGCGCGAAAGTTTCGACATCGAGCTTCAACGCCCCGGCCTGCACTTCGGAAATATCCATGATGGTGCATAGCATGGCATTGAGCCGTTCGGCTTCCTCGACGGCGTCGGCCAGGGCCTCCTTGATCTGCGCCGGGTTTTCGTTCTGGAGCGCAAGCTGGGCGCCGCCCTGAAGGCGGGTGAGCGGCGTACGCAAATCGTGGGCGACGTTGTCGAGCGCGTCCCGCATCGCCGCAATGAGCGACTCGTTCCGGGCCAGCATCCGATTGAAGAGCGTAACGAGTTCGTTGAGTTCGTCCTCGGTATGAGGATCGGGAACGCGCGCACCCATGTCGCCGGTCTGGATGATGGAGCGGGCCGCCGCGATAATCGAACGGATGGGGCCGAGGGCGCGGTAGGTGATGAAAGCGCCGCCGCAAAAACCGAAGAGAACGATGGGGACCGTGGCGAGGAGAAAGGCGATGCAGAACTTGTGCAGCAGTTCGTCGCGGTTCTCGGTCGTGCGGCCGACATGCATGACGCACCCATCGGGCAACCGGGTGCTGGCGACAGTCCAGACCATGTGCTGCTCGCCGGAGGGAAGCGTGATCCAGTCCGTTCCGCTCCCGGCCTGGTCGGGAGGCAACTGGCTGAGCGTGACCTGGTCCTTCGGATTTTGTAGCGATTGAGAAATAAGAAATTGCTGCGTACTGCTCCTGACTTCAAGGAACGTGGAGGCCCTTTCCCAACGGCTTTCATCGTCGAAATGAATTTGCAGCGCACCGGCCCCGCCCTGCACATACCAGAGGCGATATGCGTCGAGCTTGGCGCTGACGATCGCGCGGTCGGATTCGTTCATTTGCCGGTAAAGCAGAACGTAGGCGAGAGAAAAAAGAACCAGAGCGCCGAGTAGGAAAAAACCGGTGTACCAAAGATTCAGACGAAGGCTGAAGCCGAGCCGCGGGGTGTACCAGCGGTATTTTTTTGCGCTGCCGTTTGGGCCGTTCGGATCCGAAGAAACAGCCGGAACCTTCGGGCTTTGGGCGAACGCATACATCGCGGGTCACGTCACGGCGGGAATCGATCGGAAATCGCCGTGCCGCTATTCGTTGGCAGGCAGGCGGAGGCTATACCCGGCACCGCGCAACGTGTGAATGAGTTTGGGTTCGAAATCGCGGTCGATTTTATTGCGCAGGCGGCAGACGAGAACATCGACCACGTTGGTCTGCGGGTCGAAGTGATAGTTCCAGACGTGCTCGAGAATCATGGTCTTGGAGACGACCTTGCTCTGGTTGCGCAACAGATATTCCAAGAGGAGAAATTCGCGCGCCTGGAGATCGATCTTTGTCGTGCCGCGCCAGACTTCTCGGGTAAGGAGGTCCATTTTCAGGTCCGCAAAGCTCAGGCTGGTCACAATCGCGCCTGCCCCCGAGCGCCGGATGAGGGCCTGGAGACGGGCCAGCAATTCGGCAAAGGAAAAAGGCTTGGTGAGATAGTCGTCGCCTCCGTGCTGCAGGCCCTTGATCCGGTCGTCGAGCGCACGCTTGGCACTGAGGATGAGAACGGGCAGCTTGAGCTGTTCGGTGCGCCAGCGTTCGATGACGCTGAGGCCGTCGAGCTTCGGCAACATCAAGTCGACAATCGCGGCATCGTAGGAATCTTTGAGACCGAAGGCGCAGCCCTCTTCGCCGTTGGCGCTGATATCGACGACATAACCGGCCTCACGGAGTCCCTTGGCGACAAAGGACGCGATTTTGACATCGTCTTCAAGAATGAGAATCTTCATGGCTTATCTCTGATGGGACAATTTAACTCTTCTGCGACGGAACGCCACGTTACAAGTGACTCATGTTTTGGTCACTTAGCTAGCTTTGCGGCGGTAGCGCGCCCGGTTCCTGACCCGGATGCGGACTTGGCATGGTTGCTGCGTTCGCTCATTCAAACATACATCAATAACGAAACTCTCAACGGAAAAGGGGGATCTCATGACGACAGCACAATTGAACGATCAGTGGATTGAAACGAGGTTTGTCTGGGGACGTTGCGCCGCCAAGGACGCCCGCGCCATGCGGGACTTGATCCGCGCCTTTCAGAGCGACGGTTGGCCTGTGTCGCGGAGTTGCGCCGAGCGTAAGACGGAAATCCGGCGGGGAAGCCCTCGGTAAATTCTTCCCTTCGACTGGCCAAATCTGCTGGTGATATTAATGCGCCTCGAGCCAGTTCGGGCCGAGGCTTTCTTGACCTGTGGTTTTTCAGCCACAGCGTTTAATTTTTCGGTAAAAATCGTCTGCATTTCCTTCGACAGAGGATGGTTAACCCAGATAGCTTCAGCGGGGTTATCATCGAAGAAATGCTTCATGAAGATCAAACTGACGCCTTTACACCATCTGTGGATTCTTTTCTCCTTACAGGTGACCGTGTTACTGGTCTTGCTTGTTATGTTCGTTTTTTTGAACCCCGGTTCTCACATTTGATACGTCAAAACCAAGACTCGGATGCCAAGCTACCTTTGATAAAACAACGACTGGACGAAGCAGACCCGGACCGTCTCCACAAAGACGCCCTCATTCTTTTAGATAGTTCGTCAACTCAATCAAAATTTGTCCAATAGATGGAGATAAATGTGATTCACCTTCTGGGTCTTGCCTGCTTCTTAGTATTCGTACTCACGAGCTGGCTTGGAATAGCCGCCTTTCACCTGCAAAGGGCGAGTAGAGTCGGTGGGAAATCTATTTAATGCGCCTCGAGCCAGTTCGGGCCGAGGCCGACTTCCACCATGATCGGAACGCGCAATTCCGGCAGGGCGTTTCTCATCCGGTCCCGCACGACCTCAAGGACGCGCTCTTCTTCGGGAAGGTAGAGATCGAAGACCAACTCGTCATGAACTTGGAGAAGTAGTTTTGTGCGCCAGCATTCTGCACGAGCGACCCTTGCAATTTGCACCATCGCGATCTTGATCAGGTCGGCGCTCGAACCCTGGATCGGCATATTAATCGCGTTGCGTTCGGCGGAAGCGCGGACGGTCGCGTTGGCGGAGCGGAGATCGGGCAGGTAGCGGCGGCGTCCGGTGATGGTTTCGACATAGCCGCACTCGCGGGCCCGCTCCACCGTATCGGTCATGTACTGCTTGATGCCAGCGTACTGCGCGAAGTAGCCGTCGATCAGGGCCTTGGCGTCGGCGCGACCGATGCCGAGCCGCTGAGCGAGACCGAACGCGGAAATGCCGTAACTGATCCCGTAGTTGACCATCTTGGCCTGGTTGCGTTGGTCCTTGGTGACCTGGTCGAGGGGCAGGCCGAAGACTTTCGCGGCGGTGGCGCGATGGATGTCCTCGCCGCTGGTGAGCGCTTCGAGCAGACCGGGGTCCTGGGTAAGTGCGGCGAGAATGCGCAACTCGATCTGCGAGTAGTCGGCGGAGAGAAGCGTGTAACCGTTTTCGCGCGGGACGAAGGCACGGCGGATTTCGCGGCCCTGCGCGGTGCGAATGGGAATGTTCTGCAAATTGGGGTCCTGCGAATTGAGGCGGCCCGTGCTGGTGGCCATTTGCTGGAAGGTGGTGTGGATGCGGCCATCGACAGGCGAGACGGCGGCGGGCAGCGCGGCGACATAGGTGGAGAGAAGCTTGCTGGCTTCGCGGTGTTCGAGGATTTGCCCGATGATGGGGTGAAGCGGAGCGAGGGTGAGCAGCGTGGCCTCGTCGGTGGCGAACTGACCTGTCTTCGTTTTCTTCGCGTTTTTGCTCAGGGCAAGTTTGCCAAAGAGGAGTTCGCCGAGTTGTTTTGGCGAGGCAAGGTTGAAGGTGGTTCCGGCGTGCTCGAAGATCGAGATTTCCAGCCGGGCGATTTCGGCGCGGAGTTTTTTTCCGACTTCTTCTAGCGCAACGGGGTCGAGGCGAATGCCTTCGTTTTCCATTGCGGCAAGGACGGGCAGCAGGGGCGATTCGATTTCGGTGAAGACCCGTTCCTGGCCCGATTCGTGGAGTTTGGGGACGAGGAGCGCGTGGAGTTGCAGGGCAAGATCGGCGCGTTCCATGGCGCGGCGTGCGCCGAGCTGATCGGCATCGGGAGATTCCATCGCGGCGAGAAAGTCCTGCTGACCGGAAGTTTTTTCCTCGGGGATGGGCGTGTAATTGAGGAGCGATTCGGCGACGAATTCGAGCGAGTGGCGAAGATCGGGGCAGACGATGGAGTGGGCCAGGGCGGTGTCGAAAAAATTAGCCGGGACGTCTGTGGCCCGATCGGCTGCACTCGCCGAAAACCACGAGCGAAGCACCGGCTTGAGATCGTGACCGATGAAGGTTTTTCCGCTCGCGGCAAAAAGGGCGGCAAAGCGGGGCAACAGGTTTTCGTGGAAGGGAATGTAGCAGGCGCGTCCGACACGATTGGTGAAGGCAAACCCGCGGAACTTGCCGCGCGGATCGAAATCGGCGGCAAAGGCGAGTTCCTTGAGTTCGACGAAGGTATCGAGCAGCGAGCGCTGGGACGAGAGTGAGCCGACTAATTCGTAGGTGGGTTTGGTGTCTTCGATCGTGCGGAGTGGACCGGAAAAAGTCGCCTGGGCCGTTTCCGGCGGTGCGGTCGGATCGACTTGTTTCGCTTCGGAAGAACCTTCGCTGGGAGAAATTGGCGGTCCGGCGCTCGGTTCGGACGGATCGATTTTCTTTGCCTCGCTTTCGCGACTTGTCGCGACGGCAGCCGCGCCGCGTCCGGCCTTGAACGAATCGCCGAAGAGACGCCGACCGAGCGTGTTGAATTCGAACTCGGTGAAGAGCGCACGGAGGGTCTCGTCGTCGCGGGGACCGACGCGGAATTTCTCCGGCTCGAAGGGAAGCGGGACGTTGACGTCGATGGTGGCGAGGCGCTTGGAGAGGATGGCC
>CAJCII010000102.1 GCA_903970335.1 Bacteroidota bacterium
TGGTAACACCAGCACTGATTCGAACCCGGCTGACGACGACCAACGCCTGGCCACCATCCAAAATATGAGCGGCACCACACAGCTCTCGAAGTTCGGCTACACCTACAACCACGTCGGCACCATCGCCACGTGGAGTCAGCAGGCCGATAGCAGTGCCGCGGTCGTCGATACCCTCGCCTACGACGCCGCCGACCAGTTGACTTCGCAAAGCGTCAGCGGCACCGCCACCAACAGCTACAACTACGATCCGGCGGGCAATCGTCTCCTGGAAACCACCCCATCCGGCGCGACCGGCGGCCAGTTCAACCACCTCAACCAGTTGACCTCTCTCGGCGCCGCCACCGCCCAGACCGTTTCCGGCACCACCACCGTCGCGGGCACCAGCGCTCCTGCCTCCGGCGTCACCGTCAATGGCGTCAATGCCCTGCCGTCCGGCAGTACCAGTTCGAGCACCTTTTCCGCCAGCGTCCCGCTCCCCAACGGCACCAACGTCGTTACCGTGGTGGCTGTACCCAGCGGCACCGGCAATGCGTCCGCGACCCAGCGCTACCAGATCATTACCACCGGCGCCGCGCCCACCGCCCTGACCTACGACTTAAACGGCAATTGCACCCAGGACGAAAACGGCAACACCTATACGTGGGACGCGCTCAACCGGCTGACCAAAATCACCTATCCCGGCAGCGGGGGCAACAGCACCTTCGCCTACGACGGCTTGAGCCGCCGTGTGCAAATCGTCGATAACCTGCCTTCCGGTACCACCACGAAGAATTATCTCTGGATCGGTCAGGAAATCGCCGAGGAACGCGATACCAACAACACTGTGACCAAGCGGTTCTTCCCCCAGGGCGAACAGCAGTCCGGTACCGCCTACTACTACACCCGCGATCACTTGGGTTCTGTGCGCGAGATGTGCTCAAGCACGGGTACGATTACATCCAGGATAGCTTACGACAGCTATGGGCGAGTGACGGTTGTTACAGGTACGAATCTGCCCGCATTCCAATATGCGAATTACTACTATCATTCACCCAGTGGTCTAAGCTTCACCCATTTCAGAGCATATGATCCAAACATTGGCAGCTGGCTATCCCGTGACCCATTAGCTAATGCGGAGATGAGACAAGGGCCGAATCTCTATCAATACGGCTTGAACGATCCCATGGATAATAATGATCCTTCCGGGAAAATAGTTGGTGCTGCTGCGGCGGTTGTTGGCGTGGCAGCCGCAGGAGTTGCAATTGGCGGCCAAATTAGTGTATGGCTAGATGCTCTAACTATTTCCAAAGCTGACTGGGACGCCGCCCGTGCTTCCACTGCTGCTGGCAATCAACATTTGCAAGACGTCATT
Source organism: Bacteroidota bacterium (assembly GCA_903970335.1). Lineage (GTDB taxonomy): Bacteria > Verrucomicrobiota > Verrucomicrobiia > Methylacidiphilales > UBA1321 > JABDGH01. The sequence continues at coordinate 1,352 of CAJCII010000102.1, forward strand.
AATAGCGGCGGAAATATGCCCATCTATGACGGGAATTTTGGAAACGGAGGCCTCTGGGGACAGACATCAACGACGATGGTTCCTGGGTCCAATGCAACTGATCTTTTTGAAAATGGTTTTAACATGCAGGGTTGGTCTACGGCCATCGAAGAGGGAGTGACAAAATCGATGGATGGCATGCCCGTCGGCAAAAGTGATGACTCAAACTCCACTCCGGAGCAGCGGGTAGACATAGCAAAAGCGTTATTGGATCGCGGCAAAGCCGCAATGAATTTCATTTGTAATCATGGCGCTCCATGAATAAGAAATTACCGCAGTGGCTTAGGGCGTTGCCTGAAGCGGCCTGGCTAGCCCGCATCTTGTTTATCTCAATAAGCATGGTGATTTCGTATATACTTGTGATATTTAAGCATGCGGCTCTCACTGGATTTCTTACTTGCGTAGGTCTACTGACCGCAAGTCTGACGTTTCTCGTCGTTTCTTTTATTAGAAATCAAGCTGCAAAATATCTTACGGTCGTTGGCGTAATTGTTCTTCCACTGCTGATATTTTATTATTTTGATACGCTACATTGTTCCCCGAGCAATCCTACTCCCGAGGCATTGAAAGCGTTGTGCGCCCAAATGGTGGGCCCCGCACTTGTATTCTATTTTCTATTCAAAGAAGAAAATACGACGAAGTACTATAAACCATGACCTGATCTCGCCGCGCGCGGGCGCTATGGCGCGGGTAAAAACACGAAAGGCCGCCGAGATCGTGAAGGGGTCAGTCCTCACTATTGACACCAACAAACGGCATGATAATCAATGTAGAAAGGGACTGCCCCCTTCACAGGATCAAATCGTCAAAGTTGATCGTATCGGGAGGATCAAGACCCCACGGGAACGACGCGAGGCGTTGCTGGCGAGGAAAAAGGGGACGGGCACGAATGGCATCAACTTAAGCGAACCTTAAACAGTGAAAGTTGCATTCCAATTTGGCTTTTTTTCGTGTTGGACGACGTAAAAAAGGACTGTTCCACGCCAATTTCCCGAGCTCAATAAACCGATAATCATGGGAAATCGGAACCGTCGCTGCTTGATCGCTCAATCCAACCCACCAAGTCCATTTTTTCGCTGATTTCATCCCAAAACCTCCTTAAGTTGATGCCATTCGGGACAGGCACAGCGCAGCCACAGTTCCCCCTCAAAAACACTGCTCCTTCTCCTTGAACAACAGGTTGAACGTCGTCAGCGAGCCATACGACTTCGTGATGTAATACTGCAGTTCCACCCGCTCTGCATCGTTCAGCTTCGGATGCGAATTGATCTTCTGTTCCAGCACCCGCAGGTAGTCGCGCACGATCACGATCTTGCGAAAAAACACCTCCAGCTCGACTTCCTTCGTCACCAGCGTCGGGTCGTTCGGATGGATCACCAGCTTCCCGCCCACCCACCGCGGCGCCATCTGCGGCGAGAACTCCTCCTTGTCCACCTTCAGGTTCAGCTTGTCCGCCGTCGCCTCGACGATCTCCGCGATCAGGTCGCGCAGCGGCTTCTCCAGCCCCTCGATCCGCGCCCGCGGCTCCGCCGGCTTCAGTTCCGTGACCAATTCCTCGGTCAGCGTCTTGCGCCCCTCGTTGAACAGCACTTCCGCCGTCTTCTCCGTCAAAACCTTCACATCCCCCAGCCCGTATTGCGGATGCAAAACCTGCAATCCGGGCCGTAAATCGACAATTTTCATCCTCGCACCCTAACTCCTCACCCGCCGTTGTGCGAGCCTTCTTCCCCTCCCCTCGCCGCAGTTGCCGCCCCGGCCAAATCTGGTAGCTTCCTTCCATGCGCCCCCTCCCCTCGCTCCTTCTCCTCGCTTCGCTCCTCCTCCTGCCCATGAACTCACCCGCCGACCCCGTCACCTCCCTCTACGACCTCAAGGTCAACGCCCTCGACGGCACGCCGGTCGACCTCGCCCAGTACAAGGGCCACGTCGTCCTTGTCGTCAACACCGCCTCCCACTGCGGGTTCACCCCCCAGTACGCCGGGCTGGAGAAACTCTACACCGACCGCAAGGACTCCGGCTTTGTCATCCTCGGCTTCCCCTCCAACGATTTCGGCGGCCAGGAACCCGGCACGCCCAAGGAGATCGCCGAGTTCTGCACCGGCAAATACAACGTCACCTTCCCCATGTTCGAAAAGGTCAAGACCAAGGGCGACGGCCAGTCCGCCGTCTACCGGTTCCTCACCACCGGCTTCCCCACCCCGACCTGGAACTTCTGCAAGTACCTCATCGACCCGACCGGCAAAGTCATCCAGGAATTCCCCAGCAAGGTCACCCCCGACAGCAAAGAGTTGAACGACGCCATCGACAACGCCCTCAAGGCCGCGCCTCCCGCTGCTAAATAGCCTCTCTCGCCCATCTGGCCTGAATGGCCTACCTGGCCAGTCTGACCTAAAAATATAGGCTAGACTGGCCATTTAAGGCGGTCACATCTGCTCGACCACCTCGATCCCGAGGAGGTCGAGGCCGAGGCGGAGGGTGCGGGCGGTCAGGTCGCAGAGGACGAGGCGGGAGTCGCGCACGGGTGCGGCGGCGGTCAGGACCGGGCACGCCTCGTAGAACTTGTGGAAGAGGGTGGCCAGCTCGAAGAGGTAGAGGCAGAGGTAATGGGGGCGGTACTCCGAGGCGGCGAGGTGGACCGAATCGGCGAAGTCGAGGAGTTTGGCCGCGAGGGCCAGCTCGGCCGGTTCGGTCAGCGCGACCTCGGCGACGGGGGCCTGCTCCAGCCCGGCCTTGCGGAAGAGGGAACGGATGCGGACGTAGGCGTTCTGGACATAGGGCGCGGTGTTGCCGTCGAAGGCGAGGAGCTTTTCCCAACTGAAGACGTAGTCGAGGTTCCGGTTCTGGGCGAGGTCGGCGTACTTGAGCGCGCCGAGACCGACGACACGTCCGAGGGCGGCGCGTTCGGCTTCGGGCAATTCGGGCCGTTTCTCCGCGATGATTTTTCCGGCCCGTTCCTCGGCTTCGGCGAGGAGGGCCTTGAGCTTCACATCGCCGCCTTCGCGGGTCTTGATCGGCTTTTTGTCGGCCCCGAGGATGGCACCGAACCAGACGTGCTCGAGGTCCATTGCGCCATAGCCCCAGCGGCGCGCGGCGGCAAAGAGCTGGCGGAAGTGCATCTGCTGGCGACCATCGACGATGTAGAGGACGCGCTTGGCGTGAAAGTGGTCGTGGCGATAGCGGATGGTGGCGAGGTCGGTGGTGGCGTAGTTGTAGCCGCCGTCGGACTTGCGGACGAGGAGCGGGTTGTCGTCGTACTTGCCGTCGCGCGAGACGAGGAAGGGGTCGTCTTTTGGCGGGAGTTTGCCGTCGGAGAAGATGGCGACGGCACCTTCGCTTTCGCGGGCGAGGCCGAGCTTGAGCAGATCGGCGACGACCCCGGGCAGAGCGTCGTTGTAGAAGCTTTCGCCGAGGGTGTGGTCGAACTTCACGCCGAGGCGGCGGTAGATCGTATCGAGCGCCTCGAGGGAATACTTGAGGAAGCGGTTCCACAATTCCAGGTTGGCGGCATCGCCCTGTTGAAGGAGGACAAGTTCGCGCTTGGCGGCTTCGCGGATGGACTCGTCGGCTTTGGCTTCCTCTTGAACGCGGCGGTAAATGGATTCGAGGTGGCCGAAGGGGTCCTGCCGGAGTTTCTCGGGATCGCCGTCGCGTTTGTAGCCGAAGAGGATCATGCCGAAGCCGGTGCCCCAATCGCCGATGTGGTTGTCGGTGATAACGGTGTGGCCGAGAAAGCGGTAGAGGCGGGCGAGGGCGTCGCCGAGGACGCTGCTGCGGAGATGGCCGACGTGCATTTCCTTGGCGATGTTGGGGCTGCTGTAGTCGATGACGAAGGTTTCTGGATTGGCGACGGCGGGGAGGCCGAGGCGGGAGTCGGTGGCGCGAAGGGAGATTTGTTGCGCGAGGTAGGCGGGCTTGAGGCGGAAATTGAGGAAGCCGGGGCCGGCGATGTCGGGCTGGTCGGCGAGGTCGGCGAGAGCGAGGGCGGCGGCGAGTTTGGCGGCGAGATCGCGGGGGTTGGCCTTGGCTTCTTTGGCGAGGACGAGGGCGGCGTTGGTCTGGAAGTCGCCGTGGCGCAGGTCGGGACAGGGGCGGACGTAGGGCGCAGGCGGAGCGGGGGAGAACAAGCGGTGGACGGCTGCGGCGACGCGGGCTTCGAGTTCCTGGCGGGGGGTGTTCATGGGCGGGGAAGATTTTTAGACAGGATTAACAGGATTAACAAGATGGGGGACGGATTTAGACAGGAGGGGAGGC
>CAJCII010000103.1 GCA_903970335.1 Bacteroidota bacterium
AAGTGCGGCGGTCATCGAACGCCGCTACAGCATTAATCGTTACGGCAGAATAGAGAAACCGCGAAACCGGCCGAGGGCGGGTTGCCAGGTTACGTGTTTTTTGGCGATGAAGCCGGAGAGGTCGCTTTCGTCGATACCAAGAAGAAAGGCGTCCAATTCGGGGCGGGTGCCCTCGGCGACGAGTTCGACGCGTCCGTCGGGGAGATTGTGGACGGTGCCGGTGACATCGTAGCCACAGGCGAGGCTGCGGACGGTGACGCGGAAGCCGACCCCATGGACCCGGCCGGAATAGAGTACGGTCACACGCTGCATGGCGGCGGGTCAGTCGAGCTGGATGCCGTCGATGGCCAGGAGGGGAACGATCTGCTCCCAGAACCAGTCGAGGACGGCGTCGTTAACGGGGGAGTCGAGGTAGGCCAAGAAGAGGCCGGAGCGGCCTTCGCGGAAGATGAGGGTGCGTGGGCCGAAGGCGGCGGCGCCGGTGTGGGCGTCGCGTTGTTCGGCGCGATTGGCGGAGAGGATGACCTGGCAGGTCTGCCCGATGAAGGAGAGGTTGTCGGGCGAGATGGCGCTGTTGGCGCACCATCCGACGAGCTTGCCTTCCTCCGAGACGAAGGCGGCAGCGATCAGGCCCTGGACGAGGGAGATTTGTTCAAATGCCTTGTTCACGACTCCATTCCACGTATTGCTGCCGGTCCGATTCCTTGGTCCAGGCGGTTTCGAAGACGGCGTGACGGACGCCGAGGTTGTCCGCGAGGAGGACCTGGTTAAGGTGGGGACCGTAGAGGGTGAGTTCGTTGAAATAATCGACTTCCAGGGTCACGGCGACGTCGGCAAGTTTGCGGAAGATGAAATAGGTGATGAAGGCGCAGCGGGAGGCCTCCGAGACTTGCGAACCCTCGACGAGCTCGCCCATGAGGTTGATTTTCCAGTGGGAATTGACGGGAGGGAGGGGCGTCTCGCCGACGGGAAGGCCGGTCTGGGGCGAGCCGAGCGAAGCGAGGGCAGAGGTTTCCAGATCGGTGAGCGGGGGGGCTTCCAAGACGACGCTGGGCACGGTTTCGGGGGTGAAGATTTCGTCGGAAACGGAGGGCAAGGCACCGAGGTGGGGCTGAACGGACGGATCGCCGAGACCGGAGGACTCAGCCACAGCGGCGAGCAACTGACGATAGGGAACCTCAATGGTGCGAGGGGGGACATGGGACAGCGGACGGACATTGACGCGGAGCAGACCGTCGTCCCAATGCATGATTTCATGGAAGGCGACTTCGCCGCTGAGACCGGGAAACTGGGCGTGGTAGACTTCGCCACGATAGATGAAGATGTCGCCGCTGCGGAGGGAGCTGCGGACGAGGAGGAGGACCGAGTCGCCGGAGAGGCAGCGGGTCTGGACGACATCGGCGATACGGACGGGTTCACCTGCGAAGTTGTCGCGGGGGGGCTGAAGCTCGAGATGGCGATCCAGGAGATGGCGGATCGCCTCGACCGCGACTTTGACCTCCTCGAACGTGTGGGGACGTTCGAGGAAGAAATCGGCGCCGTTGCGATAAGCCTGGGCACGGGCGGTTTCGTCGGCGACATCGCTAACGACGACGAAGATGGTGGAGGGGGCCTGTTGCTTCATGAGCAGCAGGAGCTGCACGCCGTCCATGGAATCGAGCATGGCGTCGAGGACGATGAGGTCGTAAAGCTGGGGGACCAACTGCATGGCGCGGAGGGCATCGAGTTCGACGGCGAGGCGGAACTGTTCGTCATCCCCAAGGGCCAACAGACCGGCGCGCATGAGCTGGGCGTAGTCCCGTTGTGAGGTGAGAAGGAGGGCCTGGCGCAACATTTTCATGGGTATCCGTCGCCAAGCAATTCACGAGTAAAAGGGGCGAGCGGCGAACCAGGAATTTTTGCCATAATTTGACTGGAATAAAAAATACACCCTAGAAGACACCAAGGCCGATAACCAATGATCAGGAACTTATTCAACCGTAAATCGCGGAGACGTTTACTCAAGTCATTTTCGTGTCGAGAACCGGCATGACCGGAAGCGGCACGAGTAAAGAGCCCGAAGGAATGGAGGTTTGCGAAGGTTGCATCGGCCCGGCCATACCCGTAAGGTAGACTTGGTTTAATCCGCCGTTCTTCTTTAGGGATTGCCAGTCCGAAGGGACTTGGCCTTAATTTCACCCCTCATGTCGTTGATTCACCGAGTCCTGCAACGTTTCATGGGCCTCGTGGCCCGGTTGGTCTTGGCGTGCCCGGGTCCGATCCTCATCTGTGGCGGGGTCCTGGCGGCGCTGAGCGTGTGGGTTGTGCTGACCCGATTCAATGTCATCAACAATACGAGCGACCTGCTGAGCGATAAATCACCGCAGAAACAGAATTTCAACGAACTGCTGCGGGATTTCGGCAGCGACGCGCGCTTTATCGTGTTGATCGAATCGACGGACGTGGCGAAGAACCGGGCGGCGGCGGACGAGGTGGGGCATTACCTGGAATCGGACGAGATGAAGCCGAATGTCTCGACCGTGCTGTACAAGATCGATTTTTCCAACGTGAAACCACGACTGCTCTTCACGCTCGACACGGGCAAGCTGAAGAATATCGCCGACGAGGTGGAGTCGGAGGTGGCGGCGCAAAAGTCGAGCGAGCAAAACTCGCAGCAGATTGCGCTGGACCTGAATTCGATCCTCGACGAAGCGAACCGGAAATTCGACGACAAGTACCTGAGAGAAAAAGAGAACTGGAAGGAATTCAATCCGTTCGTGACGCGCTTCGTCTCGATTCTCAACAAAATTTCCACCCAGGCGGAAGGGAAGTCCGCCGCAGAGATAAAAGCCGAGTACTCGGACGACGACAGTTCACTGGACGACTTCGATGCGGACGAGATGATCGCGCAGCACCAGTACTTCAGCCTGAAGGACGGGCAGGCGGTGCTGGTCTTCGCCTACGAGGGGGAAGAGGAAAAGAATTCGGATGCGCCGTACAGCCGGACGGTGGAAAAAATCCGCGAGCACCTGAAGCAGCTCGAGTCGGACCCACGCTTCGCGGGCGTGAGCATGAGGCTGACCGGAGAGCCGGCGCTGGATGCGGATCAGATCGCCGCCTCGAACGCGGATGCGACGAAGGCGTTCGGCCTGACGCTGGGGCTGATCGTCACGCTGTTTTTATTCAGCTACAAATCGTTTTTGCGCCCGGCGTTCGCCCTGCTGGTGCTGATCATGGCGGTGCTCTGGTCGCTCGGTTTCGCGCTGGTCTACGTGGGGCATTTCAATGTGCTCTCGATCGCGGTGATCCCGATGGTGCTGGGCATCGGGATCGACTTCGGGATCCAGATTCTCGGGCGGTACGAGGAGGAACTCGGGCTGGGCCGCTCCGTGGCGGAAGCGATCACCGACGCGCTGACGCATACGGGGGTGGCCATCATCACCGGCGGCAGCACAACGGCAGTGGCGTTCTTCACGCTGTGTTTCAACGACTTCGTGGGGCTATCGGAACTGGGGATCATCGCGGGGGCGAGCATGGTGTTCTGCATTGCGGCCAATCTGCTGGTGCTGCCGGCGATTTTCATCCTGTGCGACCGCAGGCGCGGCGAGGAAAGTTTGCGGAAGCAATCGGGAAATTCGGCGTGGAATTTCATCCATGGCTGGGACACCTCGTTGGTGCGCACGCCGTGGCTTTGGCTCGGGTTGAGCGCGGTCGTTTCAATCGCCGCGTTGGTGAGTCTTCCTCACTTGCGGTTCGATTATAATTTGCTGCACCTGCAGAATCAATCGATCGACTCGGTGAAGACGCTCTACGCGGTGATGGACGACTCCAAGAACGACCAGGGGGAGGAAGTTTCGACGATCTATTCCTCGGTGGTGGCGGACAACCTCGACGACGCGCGCAAGCTGAGCGCAAAACTCCTGGCGCTGCCGGTGGTCGCGCGTATCGATTCGCCGCTGGATTTGATCCCGGAAAATCAGGACGAGAAAATTCCGACGATCCAGCGGATCGTCGCCGCCGCGACGGCGCTGAAGGTCAAACCATCGACCGGGGCGGCGGTCGACATTCCCAAGGCACAGCGGGACATCGCAAGTTTGCTGAGCCAGGCGAAGGAAGCCCTGATTCAGGCCAAGGGCTATGAAAATGTGTCGAAGATCGCCAAACAGGCGGTCGCGGCCTTCAGCACGATGATCCCGGCCCTGGAACGGGCGGACAAGGCGCTGCATTCCGCGCCGGTGGCGACGCTCCAGGAACGTTTCAGCGCGTCCTCGAACGGCGCGTTCAGCCGCATGCAAAAGAACATGAACCTGCTGAAGACGCAGCAGGCGGACCGGGGGCTGGCGCTGACCGATATTCCGCCGCAACTGCAACGCATTTTCCTGGCGCCGAACGGGAAAATCCTGCTTCAGGTCTACGGCAAAAAGGACTTGTGGGAGGGACCGGCGGACGAGGAATTCGTGAAGGCCGTGCTATCGGTGGCGCCGAAGGCGACGGGCACGCCGATCCTCAATTTCTATGGCACGGACCTGATGCGGGTGAGTTATCTGTGGGCCTCCTTGTGGGCTTTTCTCGCGATTGTCGTGCTGATTTTCCTCCACTTTCAGAGCTTCAAATACCTGCTGTTGACGCTGACGCCGCTGGTGCTGGCGGTGTTGTGGCGGACGGGGGCAATGGTCTGGTTTGGGCTGGATTTCAACCCGGCGAACATTGTCACGCTGCCGCTGATCATCGGCATCGATGTCGCGTTCGGGGTTTACATCATCGACCGGTACCGGGAGGACGGGAAGCTGAAGATTTTCTCGGAGAGCACGGGGAAGGCGATCATCATGTCGGGGCTGACGTCGTTCTTCGGGTTCAGTTCGCTGCTGATCTCGCAGTTCCAGGGGATGTTTTCGATCGGGCAACTGATGTCGCTGGGGCTGGCCATCGGGTTGGTGACGGCGATTTTTATATTGCCGCAGATTTTGGTGTTGTTGAGGCCGACATCCGATAAACCGACCGAGGCTTCACGTCCTTCTTGAACTGTCCCGTCCGGCTGAAAGTCCTCACAGTCCGAGATCGGTATAAAGCTGCTTTTTCTGGGTGAAGTGCTTGACGTCTTTTCCAGCCTTGCTCATTTTAAGGGTCCGGGCCGTGAGCTTATTGGGCAAGCGGACATCGAAAGGCAGTCCGCGCTGGAGCTTGATCTGGCGATAGAGCAACTGAATGGTTTCAGAAGCGGTGAGTCCCAGCTCGACGAGGATGGAGTCGACTTCGGACTTAAGGGCCGGTTCGATGCGGGCACGGATCGTGGTCGTCTTGGTCATGAAACCATGGTAGCCTCATTGTGGCTACACGCAAACTTCCATTGGCCCTGCCCCTCGTCCGACAAATTCCTGACTTGCCGGAGGTGCCGCGCTTAGGGAGACTGCGCGGCGTGCATGATGTTATTTCCGCGACGCCCGCCGCCGCGACCGATCTCCCCCGTCTCCAAGTGCGGGCGAAGTTTTTTTTCGAGGGCGAGAACAAGTTTTATCTCCAGGGGGTGACCTACGGCCCGTTCCGGCCCACGACCAAGGACGGTCCGAACCTGCCCGAGCCGGAGCGAGTGTCGCAGGATTTCGGTCTCATGCGCGAGCTGGGCATGAACGTGGTCCGCGTTTACCACACGCCGCCGCGCTGGTTCCTGGACCTGGCACAAAGTTACCGCCTGCGGGTGATGGTGACGATTCCCTGGCACAAGCGGGTCCTTTTCCTGGACGAGCGGGATGCGGTCGAGACGATCCGGCAAAACGTGGCCCAGGCGGCGCAGGCTAATGCGGGACACCCGGCGATGCTCGGTTTCTTCATCGACAACGAAATCCCGCCCGACCTGGTGCGGTGGTACGGGGCGCGGCGGATGGAGGAGTTCCTCAATTCGCTGGTGCGGATCGTGAAGAAGAACGACCCGGGCGCACTGGCGGCCTACGCAAACTTCCCGCCGACCGAGTACCTGCTGCCAAGCGAGGTCGATTTCTACAGCTACAATGTTTATCTGCACCGTCGCAAGGACCTGGTGAATTACCTCGGGCGACTCCAGAATCTGGCCGGGGACAAGCCGCTTATCCTGAGCGAATTCGGCATGGACACGATCCGCCATCCCGAGGAGGAGCAGGCGCATCTGCTGACCGAACATGTGACGACGGTCTTCGAGAGCGGTTTGGCGGGGACGTTCATTTTTTCGTGGACGGACGAGTGGTTCACCGATGGCGTGGATGTGATGGACTGGGCCTTCGGGATCGTGACGCGGGATCGGCGACCGAAGCTCAGCTACCGCGCGTTGCAGCCGCTGCTAAAAGATCCGGAGCGCCCGTTGCACCAGCGTTTCGCACCGGAAACGGAATTGCCCATGGTCTCGGTGGTGGTGTGTTCCTATAACGGTGCGCGCACGTTGCGGGATTGCCTGACCTCGCTGAAGGGGCTGCACTATCCGAACTACGAGGTGGTTTTCATCGACGACGGCTCGAAAGACAACACCCAGGAAATCATGAAGGACTTTCCCTGGGTGCGAAATATCGTCCAGGTCAACAAGGGACTGAGCGTGGCGAGGAACGTCGGCATCGCGGCGGCGCGCGGGGACGTGATCGCCTTTACCGACTCGGACTGCATGGTCGACCGGGACTGGCTCTACTTTCTTGTCCACACGCTGCTATCCTCCGACTTCGCGGCGGTCGGCGGGCCGAATATTTCCCCTCCAGCCACGGACTGGATCCAGGCGACGGTCGGGGCCGCGCCCGGATCGCCCAGCCACGTGCTGCTGACCGATACGATTGCGGAGCATGTGCCCGGCTGCAACATGGCCTACCACAAGTGGGCGCTGGAGGAGATCGGCGGCTTCGATCCCGAATACCGCAAGGCGGGCGACGATGTGGATGTCTGCTGGCGCTTAATGCAACGCGGGTACCAAATCGGCTTCAGCCCGGCGGCGGTGGTGTGGCACTATCGGCGGTTCGAGGTGCGGACCTATTTCAGCCAGCAACTCGGTTACGGCGAGGCGGAGGCGATGCTGCGCTACAAGCACCTGCAATACTTCGGCCCGACCGGCTCCGCCATCTGGCACGGGAACGTTTACTCGCAGGTGCGGATGGACTCGTTTTTCTCCCGCCCGATCATTTACCACGGGATTTTCGGCACCGGGCTTTTCCAGTGCATTTACCCGAAGCGCTACTCGCCGTTCGCGGCGTTACTGAGCAGTCTCGAATGGCTGGCGGTGACGCTGTTCGTGTTCTTCCTCTCGATTCCCCTCGCCTCGCTGCGCCTGATCCCGCTGATCATGTTCGGGCTCACGCTGGCGGTCGGTCTCGGTTACATGGCGCAGGCGCGGATCGAGTCGAAATTCGACAGCATTCCGGCGCGACTACTCCTGCTTTATCTCGCCATCATGCAACCGTGGCGGCGGGCGTGGGCGCGGTACTTCACCTGGCTGCGGGGCAAGCGGACGCCGCCTGCGGTCATCGCTACGAAGGAGGACGCGCCGCATCTCTCGGTAAGCTGGCGCGAGGCGGGCAACCTGGCGTTCTGGAGCGAAACGGGACTCGAACGCTCGCATCTGCTGGTCAAGACCGAGCAACTACTCGACGAGGAAGGGTGGAAATTTTCGCTCGATACCGGCTGGACGAACTGGGACATGCATGTGTTCGCCAGCCGCTGGTGGAACCTCCGCCTGCTCACCATGACCGAGATTTATCCGCACGGAAAGCGCCTGACGCGGGTCGGGAATTTCCTCAACGTCAGCACGTTTTCCTCGCTGGTCGGAGGCCTCGTCCTCACCTTCACGCTGGTGACCCTGTTGACGCTACCCGCGACGGCGAATCGCCCGGCCAACTCCATCTACTTGCTGGGAGCGGTTTTCATCCTGGCCTTGGCCTGGCTCATTCACGGTCTGCGGCTGCGGCTGCGCCTGGCCGAGCTGGTCGAGGTCGCCGCCATCCGGGCGGGGCTGCAGCCGTTGGGGAAAGGGAAGACAGACCAGAGATAAGGCGGAAGTTCCCGCGAGTGTTTATTGAAAATCCGAAAAGATTGAAGAATCCGGGTGTTTGGCCCAGCTTGATCCCATGAGTCGAAAGGAACTTGCGCTTGATGCTCTTGCCCAGCTTCCGGACGATTGTACCTCCGAGGAGATTTTCGAGCACTTGCGCTTCATGTTGGGGATTCAACAGGGAATCGATCAACTGAACCGTGGAGAAGTCATCCCTCACAAAGAGGTGAAGAAGGAATTGGCCCGATGGATGGAGGGACTACTTCCGCCTTGTTCCTAAAATGGGTCAGGCCGGAGGCTGACCCTCCGCAAGAGAAATTAAAGTGCCTCGGCCAGAGGTCACCGCTACAGTCTGATCGTTCATGACTCTCTACCGTCGCGTCATCGGCTACTACCGGCCCTACCTCGGCACGATCACCTTCAGCCTGATCCTGCTCGTCGTCGGCGTAAATTTCAGCCTGCTCAAGTACTGGCCGATCCAGTGGGTGATCGATCATGTCGTCACGGTCGCACCGGGCGGCGAAGTGAAGTGGGCCACTTTCCATTTCTCGACGACCCAGGCCGCACTCTTTGCCGCCTCGGCGATGGTGGCCATCTATCTCCTCGCGGGGCTGCTCGGTTTCTGGCGGAACTACGTGTCGATCGAGGTCGGGCTCAAGGCGCTGCTGCAGCTTCGCACCCAGCTCTATTCCTACCTGCAATACCTGCCGCTCCATTTCCACGACCGGCGGCGCAGTGGCGATTCGACCTTTCGCGTTGCCTACGATTCCCAGGCGATCCAGACGTTCTTCAATCGCGGTTTCGACACCATCTTCGGCTCGGTCGTCACCCTGCTGACCACCTTCGCCTACATGTTCGCGATGGATGCGGTCCTGGCCGGAATTTCACTTCTGATTCTCCCGCTGTTGTGGATCACGATCTACTTCTTCTCCGCCAAGGTGCGACGCCAGACCACGGAGCTGCAACAGGAGGAAAGCGATGTCCTGGCCCGGGCAAGCGAAGGCCTGACCAGCATCCGCATCGTCCACGCCTTCGGGCAGGAGGAGTACGAGGTGCGCGAGTTCGAGCGGGAGGCGAAGGAAAGCTACGCCGCGAACCTGAACCTCACCGTCACCAACGCAATTTCCTCGCTGGCGATTTCCGGCGTCATGGCGCTGGGGCTTTCGCTGGTTCTCTACGTCGCCACGCTCCACATTTTGGAAGGGCGACTGACGGTCGGTCAGCTCACGCTTTTCCTCGCCTACGTCAACATGCTCTATCAGCCGCTGGAACAACTGAGCTACACCGCCTGGGCGCTGGAGGGCGCGGCGGCGGGAATGCAGCGGGTCTTCGAGATTCTCGATGCCGAGGACTCCGTGCCGGAAAAAGCGGGCGCGAAGCAAATGCCCCGCGCCAAGGGCGAGATCGCCTTCGAGAGCGTCGCTTTTTCCTACGAAGCGGAAAGCCCAATTCTCCGTGGTATCAGCCTCGCCATCAAACCGGGGCAGACGGTGGCGCTCGTCGGCGGAACGGGCGCGGGCAAGACGACCCTGCTTTCCCTCGTGCCCCGCTTTTACGATCCCAATGCAGGGCGTGTGCTCATCGATGGCATCGACGTCCGCGACGTGACGAAGAAGTCGCTCCGGGCGAATATCTCCGTCGTGCTGCAGGACACGCTTCTGCTCTCCGGCACCGTGCTGGAAAATATCGCCTATGGTCGACCGTCCGCGAGCAAGGCCGACATCCGCGCCGCCGCCGAAGCCGCCCAGGCCCATGCGTTCATCGAGAAACTACCGCGCGGATACGACACGCAGGTCGGCGAAAGGGGCATCCGGCTCAGCGGCGGACAGAAGCAACGCATCGGCCTGGCCCGCGCTTTCCTGAAAAACGCGCCGATCCTGCTGCTCGACGAGCCGACCAGCGCGCTCGATCTCGAGACCGAGGCGGAAATCATGGAGACACTCCACGCCCTGATGCGCCGCTTCACCACGCTGATCGTCACGCACCGGCTGAGCACCATCCAGCACGTCGATTGCATCCATGTCCTCGAGGAAGGACGCGTGGCCGAGTCCGGCACCGGCCCGGAGTTGCTCGCCCGCAACGGCATCTACGCCCGGCTGTGGCACGCGGGCAACCAGGAGCGGCGCACGCCCCGAATACCTACGCCCGTAGTCTGACGCACACCGAAGTCTCGCTTTTTTCCAGGCTTTGCGCTTAATTACCAACTCTTATGAAATTGTATCCCGTCTCCCGTTCCCGCCGCTCGATCTTTTGCGGAATGCTTTTCCTGGCCTTCGCCTTCGGCACACTGGACCAACTTTTCTTCGGTAGTGCGCTCAAGGCCGACCCCGCCTCGGTCGCACCCGCCCCTGCCGGAGCCGACGCCGAAAAAGACAAGGACACGGGCCTACCCATCGTCACCACGCCCTCGGGACTGAAGTATGTCGATATTACACCGGGCACCGGGCCGGGCGCGAAGACGGGCGATCATCTCGTGGTCAATTACGAGGGCCGGCTGCTCGACGGCACGAAATTCGATTCCTCCTATGACCGCAACCAGCCCTTCGACGTCACGCTCGGCGTCACGCAAGTCATCCAAGGCTGGACCGAAGGCTTGGCGAATATGAAGGCGGGCGGCAAGCGCAAGCTGATCATCCCGCCGCAACTCGGCTACGGCCTCAACGGCGCAGGCGATGTCATTCCGCCGAATGCAACGTTGATTTTTAAAGTGGAAATCGTAGCCATCAATCCGAAATAATCGGAACGGACAGATCGCATATTTATGGGATTGCACTCGCGGCTTTTTGGAACGGACGGCATCCGCGGTCGCGCCAACGAAGAACCCCTCACCCCCGAGCTGGCGGTCGCCTTCGGACGCGCCGTGGCGGAAAAATTCGGCCAACCGGGCCGCCCCCTCGTCATTGGTCGTGACACACGTCTCTCCGGACCCATGCTCGAACAGGCCGTGGCGGCGGGCGCTTCCGCCATGGGCATCGATGTCGTGCTCCTCGGCGTCGCGCCGACTCCCGCTGTGGCTTTTTTAACGCGGCACCTCCAGGGCTGCGCGGGCGTGGTCGTCAGCGCCTCCCACAATCCGTACGAGGACAACGGGCTGAAAATTTTCAACGGAGCCGGACTCAAATGCGACGACGCGCTCGAGCTTGAAATCGAGGGCTTGATCCTTGGCGATGCTCTGCGCAACCGGGGCGCGACCGGAACGAAAATCGGCTGCATCTCCATCTGGCCCGAGAGCTCCACCCGCTACGCCGACCTCGCGCTGAAGGCCTACGGTCAAGGACTCGACCTCCACGGCTTGCGCGTCGTGGTGGATGCCGGTCATGGCGCGGCTTACGAAACCACGCCGCTTGTCCTGCGCGCCCTCGGCGCCGAAGTTTGCTCGCTCAACGTCGAACCGAATGGCATCAACATCAACGACGGCTGCGGCAGCACCCATCCCGAATCGATCCAGCAAGCCACGCGCGAGTTCGGCGCGCAAATCGGTCTGGCCCACGACGGCGACGCCGACCGCCTCATCTGCTGCGACGAGACCGGCTCGCTCCTCGACGGCGACGAAATGCTCGCGGTCATCGGCCTCGATTTGCTCCAGCGCGGAAAACTCGCGAAAAACACCCTCGTTGCCACCATCATGAGCAATCTCGGACTCGACGAATGCTTCGCCGCAGCGGGCGGAAAAGTCCTCCGCGCGGGGGTCGGCGACCGCTACGTGCTTGAGCAAATGCTGGCCCACGACCTCAACCTCGGCGGCGAGCAATCGGGCCACGTCATCCTCCGCGACTACAACACCACCGGCGACGGCCTGGTCACCGCGCTGGAACTGCTCCGCATCGTGAAATCGCGTGGCGAACCGCTGAGCCAGCTCCGTCTCGGCCTGCGCAAATATCCCCAACTCCTCGTCAACGTCAAGGTGCGCGAACGTGTCCCGCTCGGCCAAATCCCCGGCGTGACCGAAACCGTGGCCGCGGTCGAAAAGGAACTCGGCTCCAGCGGACGCATCCTGCTCCGCTACTCCGGCACCGAGCCGAAAATCCGCCTTCTCGTCGAGACCCGCGACGAGGCCCTGCTCCAGCCCATCGCCGACCGCATTCTCGCGCCGATCAAGAAGCATCTGATCGCATTGACACCTCCGCCCGCTGCGCTAACCGTTGGAACATGACTCAACGCACCGTTATCAGTTCTCCCGACGCGCCACCCGCCATCGGGCCATATTCCCAAGGCATCCGCACCGGCTCCTTCGTTTTCCTCTCCGGCCAGATTCCGCTCGTCCGCGACACCGGCAAGTTCGTCGATGGCGGTATCACCGAGCAGACCGAGCAGGTCATCGCCAACATCAAGGCGCTGCTGGCCACGCAGGGACTCGACCTCAGCGACGTGGTCAAGGCGACCGTCTTCCTCGCCGACATGAACGAATTCGCCGCGATGAACGAAGTCTACGCGCAACATTTTACCGGGACTCCACCAGCGCGCTCGACCGTGCAGGTGGCGCGGCTG
>CAJCII010000104.1 GCA_903970335.1 Bacteroidota bacterium
TTCCAGACCGTGGTATCGACGCCGTTGAGAATCCCGGACACGCGGTCGGCGCGGTTGTTCAAGTACATCGCCATGCCCATCCCGCCAATGGGGCCGCGAATTTCCTGGGCGTAGTTCGGCGAGACCGTGGTGATGGCATCGGCATACTGAATTCCGGCCTTGAGAAGGTTGATGCCGCCGAAGTCCTCGAACTTGTCCGGAGTCTGGTAATCGGCGCCGAAGCCGTAGAAGCCGAGGACGGAGGCATCGAATTTTCCCTGGTAACCGATGTTATGGATGGTAAGCACGCTGGCCGTGGCCGAAAGGGGCGAGAGGACCCGGTCCCAGGTCTTGAGGAACACCGCCGCAACGGCCGTCATCCAATCGTGGACATGGGCGACATGCGGAATCCATCCCGTGTCCTTGCAGATTTGCAGGGCCGCCTTGCTCAACACGCCGAAGCGGTAGCTGTCCTCGTCCCCGTCGTAGATACCTGGCCGGTTAAAATAGCGCGCATAGTCGATGAACCAGATCGGGACCTGACCGTCGAGCTTGCCTTCGAAGATGCCGACCCAGATTTCCTCGCCCCGACCGAAGTGGACGCAACAGGAGCGGGAAAAGGTAATCCCGTATTTGACGCGGTCGATCCGCTGGTAGAGCGGCATGACGATGCGGACATCGTGTCCCCGTTTGACAAGGGCCTTGGTCAGTCCCGCAACCGCATCGCCCAAGCCGCCGGTCTGGGCCAGGGGCGTGCACTCGGCGGTGATGAAAAGAATCCGTTTGCCGGTGGCGGCGGGGGATGGCGTGGGTACCGTCGATTTGGGCGCGGTCGTTTTCGTGCGCACGAGAGGAGCCTTTTTCCGTGATTTTAGGGCGGTCTCGGAATCCGGCGAGAGCTTGATTTTGACCGGCTTTTTCGCCGGGGTGGGTGCGCTTGCTTTGGCCTGAGGTGCGATGATCGGTGTAACCGGTTCGGGGACGGATGCCGCAGTTTTCTGAGCAGTCGGCTTCGCTTTTTGCGATGTTTTTGAAACTTTGTCGGATGGAGTTTTCTCTTGCTCGGCAGGAGCGGTAGGAAGTGGAGCCTCAGCTGGCGTTTTTTTTCGAGAGGGACTCTTGGCCATGCCCCTACGATAGATATTTTGCGGCGCACGGTAAAGCACGACCGGTTTTTTTCGGACACCTTGTCTTGTGGCGCAAGGCAAGGTGTGACAGTTTCTTGGTCATGCTGTCCCCGGACGATTTCACCTACGCGCTGGAAAATACCCGCGTGGTTCTCGCCCCAACGCAACGGCTCGATACTTTCGGCACCTCGCTCTTCAACTATTTTCTCGTTACCGAGGAAATGGACACGGTGAACCGGTCCCGCGTGCGCGAGGGGCACATCCATGCCGAGCGCCCGCAAATCGTCACGCCGCAAAACATGGCCCGGCTTCTTCTCGAGGGCTTCGGCGATCAGGGGCAGCGTTTTGCCGATCAACTCGGCCAGCAGCCGAATCGTTTCGCTTTCCTCAAATATGGTTTTCGCGTCAGCAAATCCGATATCCGTTCCTATGACGTGCACGAGTCGCTCGAACATGTCGCGGGCAAACTCAAGGACGAATTGCAGCTCAAGAACGAACCGCTCACGGCGTTGTTGACCGGCGTGGACGACGGCTGGGAAGTCTGTCTCCTCAAGTTCATGGTCGATATGATCGCCGCTTCGATGCAGGGTAATCTCGGCGATTTCCGCGAGCGTGGGATGCTTTAGGCTTACATCTCGCGCTTCACATAGACCGTCTGCGTGGGGAAGGCGAAGGCGATTTTTGCTTGATCGAACGCTTCCTTCAGCGCGAGTTGCAGCCCGCTCATCAGTCCGTTGTATTCGGACGAGGTCTTATAGTCGGCCCAGAAAATGGCCTGCAAGTCCACCGAGCTGTCGGCGAAGCGCAGGAGGTTCGTTTCGCAGGCATCGACGTGTGGATTGGAGCGGATGATTTCCCCCATGAGCGCCAGAGCCCGCTCGAGATCGGCGCGGCTGTGCTCGTAGACCGTGCCGATGACGATGGTCGTGCGGTTGAATTTCCCCCGGGTGTAATTGCGGATTTGTTTGTCGACGAGATCCTTGTTGGGCAGGTTGATTTTCTCGCCGGTGAGCGCCGTCAACGTAATGCTGCGCAGTCCCATGCGCGTGACGAACCCGTCGTACTCGCCGAAGGAAATGCGGTCGCCTTCCTTGAAGAGCCGGTCGATCATGATTTCCATCGAGCCGATCGCGTTGGCGATCGTGTTCTGCGAGGCCAGCGCCACCGCCGCGCCGATAAAGCTGACCCCGGTGAGCAGCGGGACAATATTGAAGGTCGGGTCGATTTTCTGGACGACGAAAATCCCCGCGCCGAGCGAGACGACCAGTTTGCCTGTCAGTCCAAGCAGATCCGCCCAGCGTTGATCGAGATTGGTCGCCTCGCTCTCCCAGCGCTTGCGTAGCACCTGCGAGATGATATCGACGATACGAAACGAGCAGATCAGGATGAGGAGACCGTTGAGGATCGGGTAAAGGTCGCTGTGGACATGCATCCACAGTTCGTGCGGCATCCCCTTGATCGCATCGAAGCCGAGGATGAAAAAGTAGGAGAACGTGAGCAGACCCAGCGGCACCCGCAGCGCCACGGCCACCCGCTCGACCACCTCCTGCGGGCTTTTGCGCAGCAGCACCCGCACCAGCTTCACCGCCAGCCGTCGCACCAGAAGGGTGGCAAGGAAGCCGATCCCGACGTAGAGGTAAAAGCGGGTCATGTCCGGGCTGGAGGCGTGGTCGATGAGAAAGTCCATCGTAGCACGTCCGGTGGCGATGGTCGGGCTGTTGAGGACGCTGGCGGAAAAAAAGTTCATGGCGTGGAAGGCGGACAGCCCCTAGAACTAGCGAGAGGATTCCATGAGCGCACTTCCAATTCTCTTCCCGCCCCGTTTTGCCGTCGGCGACGTCATCGGCCTTGCCGCGCCGGCCAGCCCGCCAGACGACCCCAAGCTGGTCGATGAAGTCATCGCCCGCTTCGAGTCGCTCGGCTTCGTGGTCAGGCCGGGCCAGTCCCTGCGCGAGCGGACCGGCTATCTCGCCGGACGCGACGACCAGCGCGCGGCGGACCTCAATGCCCTCTTTGCCGATCCCGAAGTAAAAGCGATCTTTGCGTTGCGCGGCGGTTACGGCTCCTGCCGGCTGCTGTCGTTGCTCGATTACGCCACGATCCGCGCCAACCCCAAGCCCCTCATCGGCTACAGCGACATCACCGCCCTGCATCTGGCGATTCTGAAGATGTCCGGGCTGGTGACGTTTCACGGCTCGAACGCCTCGAGCGCCTTTATGCCGGGGAACGAAAAGACCTGTCGCTCGATGTTGCTCGCGTCTCCCGACGAACCCCACTCGACCGTTCTCTTTTCCCGCGACGGCGTGGCCTGGCCTTCCGTGCAAACCACCGTGTCGGGGCGCACGACGGGACGGCTTTTCGGCGGAAACATGACCTGTCTCCTGCGGCTCATCGGCACGCCCTACGAGCCCGATTTTAAAGGCGCGATCCTTTTTCTCGAGGACACGGGCGAAAAAGCCTATCGCATCGACGGCATGTTCACCCACCTTCGCCTCGCCGGGGTCTTGGCGCAAATCGGCGGACTAGTTCTTGGCCAATTCGATCACTCCGAAGTCGAAGAGCAACGCCGCATCGCCGAATGCCTCCAGCGCGAGGCCGAGCGGATCGGCGTTCCCTGCCTGAGCGGAGCGCCGATCGGTCATTTCGCGGAACAGATCATGGTCCCGCAGGGAGTCGAAGCCACGCTGGATGTGGAGGAGGGCGTGTTAAAGATCACCGTGTGATACCGATGCATATCGTCTCGCAAGAGGTCATCGATGGCGTGGTGGAGATTCTCGGTGAAAGTGGCATTTCAGCGGACGAGATTGAATCGCGCGTAACGGGGCTTGTTTCCGATCCGCCGCTCGCACGCAGATTGATCGACTGTATCCCCGAGGCCTTTGGGTTGGTGATGATGTCCCATATTGGGAAGGTGGTTCTACCGACAACTTTCAGCGCCCGGGATCGTCATGGAAAATGGAAGTCGTTTCCATTCTCAAGCGAGCCGATTTTCGACGCCGCCCTTAAAACCGCAGAACGAATGATTCAGGATGGAGCGCAAACAACTTTCCAGAATGTGGCCACGCGCAGTTCCATGGTCAGCTCTTTAAACAAGGCATTGCATCAAGGGGCGAATATCGACGGAATGATTTCCAGTGGGCCATTTTTCATCGGCATCCCGGCGGAAACTTATCCGGAAGTTAAAAAGAACTTTTGGCAAAAGTTGTTTTCATGATTTTGATCGGGAAGGGGCAATCGATTCCCCGTCCCGTGCGAGTCTTCAAACGGCTGCAATCGCCGGACTCAAAATCGCATCCCGCATCCCGTGGAGCAGTTTCTTGTCCGATGGGCAATGCGTGACGAGTACGCCTCCGAGCGTGACGCGGTCGTTGACGACGAAATAGTAGGGGCAGACGCGGGCGCGCCCGGTCAGCGTGACGATCTCGTCGTTCTCGGCCAGGTAATCCTGCTTCGCCAGCGATCCCTTGACGAACCGCTGGAGCACGCGCGGATGCGTGGAGAATTCCGCCAGCCCCTGCCGCACCTGCGCGGTCCACTCCTCGGCGGAAAGGTCGGAGCCGACATAGACGCCCCGTGCGCCCCACGCCTCGGGCGAGAAGCCGGAAATTTTCAGCACCAGCTCGCGCTGCTTCTGGCTGAAGCGCTCCATCTCCTGCCACGACTGGATGCCGAGTTCGGGAATCACCGCATGCGGGGGCAGGGGAGCCGGGTCGAGCGCCCACGAATACGGAATGATGCGCTGGAGCAGTTTCTGCCCCTTCTCGCCGATTTCCTGCCGCCAGAATTCCTGCAGCGGGCGCGACCAGAACAGCGCGAGCCACAGCTTCTCCTCCAAGTACGGCTTCAGCGGCGCGGTCAGCGGTTGGCCCGGTTGCCACGCCTCCGCGAAACGGGTCAGCTTCGGAAAATCGAACGCCTCGAAGAAACGGTACGCGGGCTTGTCGCTTGGTGCGTAATCCTCCACGGAGCGCACCCGCTCGGCGCCGACCAGCCATTCCATTTCGGGCCGGTACGAGGCGCTCTCCTCGGAAATAAGCACCTCCCCGTCGCCCAGCACCGACGCGAAGCCCGCGCGCATCCCGTCTTTGCCGCCGAGTACGTTTTCACCCAGTGCGCTATAGGTTTCGCCGAGCCACGCCGTCAGCCCGATGCCGCCCGGCACCGAGTCGATTTCGCTCAGCGCAAAGGCCTCCTCGGTCAGGATCAGGTCGGGGCGGATCACGGCGGGCACCTGGCCCTTGACCTTCTCGTGGCGCGACAGGGCGATCAGTTCCGGCGGTTTGCCCGCGTCGAGCA
>CAJCII010000105.1 GCA_903970335.1 Bacteroidota bacterium
GGCGGTACCGCCGCCCTTTCTCGGCTCTCGGCATGCCGATGTCGTCGATGGCAGATCGAGCGCCGTCGCAGCCACATTGTGCGAATGCACCGGCGTACGTTTCCGGGTCCTAAATCTGATATTCGATTTCGTCGCGGCCGCAGAGCTGGTTGGACTTTTCCACGACTTGCTCGAGGGTCGTTTGATCGAGGATGCGGGCGCTGGCATCGCGCACTTCCTTCATGACCCAGCGGATGGCGCAGTGATGCTCTTCCGTGCAGTCGTCGCAACGGGCGTAGGCGGTTTGGCTGACGCACGGAACGCTGGCCAGGGGGCCGTCGAAAAGCCGGACGAGGTGGCCCATGGTGACGGTATCGGGCGATCTCTCGAGGAAATAGCCGCCGATCTTGCCCTGCCGGCTTTGAAGAATCCCGTCATTACGCAGGTCCAGCAGGATGGCCTCGAGAAACTTGCGGGGAATGGCCAATTCCTCCGAGATCTCCCGGATTTGGATAGGACCTTGCCCCTTTTGCTTGGTCAGATAGATCAAGGATCGGAGGCCGTACTTTGCGCGTCGCGAAAGCATTAAGCTGTATACCATTGATGTAGAAAGGCTTCAAGATAAAGAATGTTATCGACTCAAAAATAATCATTTTTCGTATTGATCCGCCCTTCAATTCCTAGTACTCCTACCAACTCAGTAGGAGATTATGAATACCTTGAAGACGTTTCCTGGAAAATGGCCCCGACCAACCTCGGCACTTTTGGTTCTACTGGTCGCAGGCGCTGCCCTTTATCCCCATCAAGTGGAGGGCCAGGCGCTTTCTCCCAACCCGCAAAGCCAGGTGATTTCTCCGCTGCCTCCGGAAACGGCGACGAATCCAGGCAACGAGAAGAATCCCGCCAACGCGCCGGCGGCGGTAGCGCAGGGGGGCACGCAGCTCCAAAAGATGGTGGTCGAGGCCGCATCGCCCGATGCCACGACGTTGCCAACCCGTCCCACGGATGCGGTTAACGGCCTGGGCGACACGGTTCAGGACACGCCGCGTTCGATTTACCAAGTTTCCAAGCTTCAGCTCGAGTTCGATCCGGTCAATAACGCGACCGATCTGGCCCGCTATTCCCCGAGCGTGGATTCCGTCACGTCGCAGGGCATTTCCGGGGTGCCCTATATCCGCGGCTTCTCCTCCGAGGTCTACCAGGATGGCTTCCGCATCGGGCGCTCGTTGCGGCCGTTCGATGCCACGACGTCCTATCAATCGCTCGACATCGTGCCGGGACCAGCGTCGGTCATTTACGGGCCGTCGTCGAAGACCTCCGGCTATATCGACTGGACGACGAAGGAACCGTTTTTCGACGCCAATCACACCCAGATCGATCTTCTCTTTGGCTCCTTCGACGCCGGCGGGCAGGGCGGGCATGCCGACTTCTCTCAGCAGATCGATAACTCGGGGCCGATTGGGAAGGACTTGGCGTACCGCGTGGCCTACAAGCAAAACGAAGCCGACAGCTATTACGAAGGGGCGCAGAATAATTCCGAGCACGTCTACGCGGCGTTGACGTGGCTGCCGACCAAGGACATCACGGTCGACTGGAACTTCGATTTTGGAAACTACGATTATTCGCTGATCCGCGGCTACAACCGCGTGACGCAGGATCTGATCGACAACAATCAGTATTTGGCCGGCACGGCCACGCCGGTGCTCAAGGCGTCCAACGGCACGTTTTACGAGCCCCTGGCCAACTCACCGACGGGTCCGAATGCAGGCTACGTGCAGGTCTATGCAAACTCGGCGGGCAAGCCGAGCGTCTCAAATTACTACTTCTCGCCAGTCGGAAGCACGACTCTCCCGGGCGCGCCGAATTATGTGCCGACCGGCGCGGGCGCAATCCAGGGATTCGTCCTGCGGCCCGGCAATGCCAGCACACAAACGATCTACCCATACATCGGGGCGGAAAATCCGAACGATCCAGCCCGGCTGGACCAGTATCTCATCGAGCAGAAGGCGACCATTGTGGTCGACGACGAGTTCCAGATTCTGAACAAGTCGTACTACGAGCATGACGACCAGCATCAGCAGACCTTCGACGATGCCTCGTTGCAGGGTGATCAGGCCGACATTTTCGAGAACCGCACGGAGGTTCACCTCGAGAAGAACTACAAGGTCTTCGGCATCGACATCGAGCACAAGAGCAACAGCGGTTTCGATTTTCGACTGCTCGATGACGTCACGGTTTTCAACGTCTCGAACTACCTCATCAATCCGTTCGACCTGACGCAGCCGTTGAGCACGTTGTCGCTCGGCACGCTTTACGGTGTGAGTGACGGCGCCATTTTCGCCAACACGGGGACGATCGCCTCACCGGGTTATGGAACGATTGCGCTGGCTTCCTATAACCCCATCACCGGTTTTCAGGCGCCGATCAGCGGGCCGATCTCGCCCACCACGTTCGAGTCGCAGATCGGTGAGTTTGGAGCATATAGCTTTCACGAGTTCAAGTTCGCCGACCAATGGACGTTGTCGCTGGGCGGCCGCGTAACGGGCACCTATGTGCACGACACCACGCCGGTGCAGGGCAGTCTTGCCAGCGCAATCGATGCGAACGCCTCGGCGGTCGAACCCAATCTCTCCGCGAGTTTGAGCTACAAGCCGGTCCCGTGGACGACGCTTTATGCGACCTATAATTACACCCAGGCACTGAATGAGGGTAATGGCGCCGGCGGCGTGGCCTACGGCACGGGTAATCATATTGCCTCCTCTGCACTGCACAGCGACAGCGTGCTCTATGAAACCGGGGCCAAGTTCGAGCTCGTGCCGAACAAGCTCTTCGCCAGCGTGGCCGGCTATGACCAGACGCGCACGCTGCCCGGGGTGGCAGCGACCGGCGGCTATGTCTTCCCTCGGGTAGAAGCGCATGGATTTGAATCAGCGATCAATTACCAGCCGAACAAAAACCTTTCCCTGGGTCTGAACTACAGCTGGCTCGAGGCGAACTACATCAACTACAACCCGAACAGCTCGTTCGGATCGCCCTATGGGATTGTCGCGAACGGCACGACAGTCTTCTCCGCCACGGGCGCCTCGGCGACAGAGGCTGGTTACCCGCGCGGCAACTACCGGGTGGATTTGCCAAAGAACCGGGTCGACGCATTCGCTTCCTACCAATTCGACAATGGATTTGGCGTGCGCGGCGATCTATGGGCGACCGATTCCTACCCGATCGTGAACAACGTCGCGACCATTCCGGCGGAGTTCAACCTGAATCTCGGTGTTTTCTACGCTCAGCCCCACTGGCGCGCGCAAGTCGACTTCCTGAACGTCACCAACGAGGAGAACTTCGCGCTGATCAACAGCGACACCGCCGAGAACATCCAGCCGCTCGAGCCCTTCGCCGTGCAGGCGAAGTTTTCCTACACATTTTAACGCCAGCAAACCCGCACCAAATCGGAGATTACCATGTCCAACGCCACACTCGAAGCGCCGGTTGCCGCCCCAAAGAAGACGCATGTCTACTATACGCGCTGCCCCGCTGTTCCGACGAATTCCAGTCTCGCTTATCAACTCGGTTATCTTGACGACGAGATCGGCCGGATCAGCGACGTGGAGGTTCGCCAGGAGATCATTGGCCTCGATCCCAAGCTCAAGCCGGAGCCGGGCGACCCCTATTCGCTGCGTCACGCCGGGCATATCAAGGCGCTCTGGGCGAGATCCGAAGGTGCGGACAATCGTGTCATTTCGCTTTCGTGGCTGGAGGGCAGTTATCCGACGTACGCGCTAGACCCGGAAATCCGGACCGTGTCCGACCTGCGCGGCAAGCGGCTGGCGCTTTTCAGGTTCAAGGACAACGACACGATCGACCTGCTACGTGCGCAGCAATTACGAGTCTACGAATCGACCCTGAAAACGGCCGGCCTCTCCACCCGCGACGTGAAGCTGGTGGATGTCGTCGTTGACAAAGGCTACCTGAAAAAGGAGCCGGGTCAGGATGTGTTTGCCAGCCTGAACCGTGAACTGGCGCTCGCGCTTTTACACGACCAGGTCGACGCCATCACCACCCAGTTGACGCCTCATCTCCAGGCAGACCTTGGCGTGCATGCCATTCACGACACGCGGCGAAACGACCTTAAAGTCTCCCGCGCGAATCCCTCCGTCCTGCGCGGAGTGGTGGTCAGCGCGGGGTTGCTCCGGGAAAACCGGGAGTTCGTCGTGCGGATTTTGGCACGCCACCTCGAGGCCGCGGAATGGGCGCGGCTGCATCCGGCGGAAACGTTGAAGCTCATCTCTCGCGATCTCGGCGTGCCCGAAACGATCCTGAAGGCCCGCTATGAAAACCTGGCCGAGGGGCTCCAAGTGGGACTGGAGAACGACAAGCTGGACGCGCTGGATGATCTCAAGGCGTTCTATCTCCGTCACGGCTTCATCCAGCGCGATTTCGAGATCTCCGGGTGGGTCGACCCGACCGTACTCGCCGATGCCCGAAAACTCCTGGCGAGCCGTCGCGCCGCTGGTTCTTAAACCAAAAATCCCTATGCCTGTCGAAGAACTCATCTCCTCCCCGCAACCCCCGCAAGCGTCGCCGGCGGTTGATCGCGACTGGATCGAACTCGCGCGTGAATTGGCGCGCGAGTTTGAGGCCAACGTGGTCGAGCGCGACCGAGCCAACCAGCGGCCGTTTCTACAACTAAAGCGGCTGCGCGAAAGCGGACTGGTGAACCTGCTCATCCCGCGCATCTACGGCGGCGTC
>CAJCII010000106.1 GCA_903970335.1 Bacteroidota bacterium
CAGGCGCGGCTCGATAACTCCCGCCGCATGGAGGAGCAGTTGCAGGACCTGCTCAAGCACGCGAACAGCAAGGTCTCCGACCTGCTCCAGGTGGAGCGCGAGTTGGGCCGCGTGCGTGGCGACATCGAGCAGATGCAGGGGCAGCTCAAGCTCTACGACTTCGAGGTCCAGTACGCCACCGTCACGATGCGGGTCACCGAGAAGGACCTGAACCAGGCCGCGGCCTACCTGCTCAAGGAACAGGACGATTTCTCGCTCTACGCCACGGATGTCGAGACGGCGTTCCAGAAGGCGCGGCAGGCGGCGGAGGACTTCAAGGCGCAGGTGCTCAACGCGAACCTGAACCACAACTCCGGGAGCGATGTCTCGGCCGAACTGCTGGTCATGGTCGCACCGGACCAGATCGAGCCGTTCCTCGACCAGGTGCGGTCGCTTGGGCGTGTGGCCAACTTCACCCGCCAGACGCAGCGGGTGGCGCAGGACGGGGGCGAGAGCGACCAGCCCGCCGACCAGACCCTGACCGATAAGGACAAGGTACAGGTCCATCTCACCATCCACTCCGACGACGAGTCCCGCAAGCAAGTCGCGCTGACCGTTGTCACTGCCACGGTCGATGATGCCATGGACAACGCCAAGTCCGCCGCGCTGGCCAATCCGGGCACGGAGATCATCGGTTCCTCGCTCAATAAAACTCCCGAGGGCCAGACCACCGGCCAGATGAGCCTGCGCGTTCCGGGCAAGGAGTACCATGCGCTGCTCGACAGCCTGCGCGGGCTCGGACGCACCGCTTCCTTCAGCCTGCAGCGCGACGACAACGCCGGTCCCGGCGCTGACGACGACGATGCGCCCGTGATCATTTCCCTGACCCTAACCGACGACGACCAGCCGCTCCAGGAAACCAATCTCACCGTCCTCGCGACGGATGTCGATGCGCAGTCCCAGCAGGTGAAGCAGCAGGCCGCCGGGTCCGGAGTCCAGATCAAGTCCTCCAGCTTCTCGCGCCAGCCCGACGGAACGGAAAACGCGCAACTCGTCTTCCGTCTCCCAATGTCGGGCTACGCTGCTTTTGTCGACACGCTGAAGAAGCTCGGCAAGGTCGAGTCGCTCACCGTCGAGCGTCAGGACCGTCCCGACCAGGCGCGCCCCGACGACACCGCCCCCGTCGAGATCAGCCTCCAGCTCCACAATCAGCGCGACATCGTCACCGACGACAATGGCCTCTGGGCCACCCTCCGCTCGACCTTCGGCGATGGCGTCACGGCCTTGCTCGGGAGCGTGCGGACCATCGGCGTCATCGTTGCGTTCCTGGTGCCGTGGGTCTTCGCCCTCATCCTCGCCGCCTGGATCGGACGGCGGATTTATCTGTGGCGGAAAAGGTAAGCTCGTAATCCTTCCCCAGCGGCGGCAGCAAGCCGCGCCTTGAGCGAAGTCGCAGGAAGACGATCATCGCCATTTTTCGGCTACGCCGCTAGGCTGCATCAATGCCCACTCCCCGCCTCGTCCTCGGCGTCACCGGCTCCATCGCCGCTTATCGCGCCGCCGAACTCGCCAGCGCGCTCACCAAGGAAGGCATCGAGGTCGATGTCGTCCTCACCGACGGTGCCCTGCGCTTCATCACGCCGCTCACCTTCGCCGCCCTCACCCGACGCGAGGTCTACACCCGCGACAACGACGACCTGCGCGACGGCCAACCCACGCACATCTCTCTCGCCGACCGGGCCGACCTCGTCCTCATCGCTCCCGCCACCGCGCATCTCATCGCGCAACTCGCGCACGGTCTTGCCCCGGATCTCCTCACCTCGCTCCTCCTCGCCACCGCCGCTCCCGTCGTCGTCGCTCCCGCGATGAACGGCAAGATGTGGCATCATCCCGCCACGCAGGATAACGTCGCGCTCCTCCGCAAACGTGGCGTCTCCTTCATCGGACCCGAGGCCGGTCTGCTCGCCTGCGGTTACGAAGGACTCGGACGTTTGTGGCCCGTTCCCGAAATCGCGCGTGAAATTTTATCGCGCCTCAAGCCGTGATTTCCACGCGATTTTTTCCGCGCAACCGCACGCGAACTCTTCATCGCTCCAAAAAAATCTTTCGCTTTTTTTCAAATTCCATTTGACGCCTTAGCTCGGAAAACATATTCCTTAGCAAGTGATAAATTTATTTTTGCACGATTTCGCGCTCGAAGCGCGATTTGAAAAGGGGGTGATTTCACATGGCAGCCCCTAAGAAAAAAGTAGCAGCTAAGAAAGCCGCTCCGGCCAAGAAGGCCCCCGCTAAGAAGACGGTTAAGAAATAACTTCCGTCCTGTTAGCTTGAAGAAGGGAGAGACTCGCAAGGGTCTCTCCCTTTTTGTTTTTCCGATTTACCTCTGAAAACGAGCTGGTTTACCAGTTCCTCGGAAATCGCTGCGCGATCCCCTCGAGAATCTTCTGCGGCAGCGTCATCTCCTCCGGCCAGCCCCGCGTGTAGCCTTCGCCCGGAAGTTTCCGCGTCGCGTCGAACCCGATGTGCGACCCGATGTTCGCCATCGTCGGCGCGTGATCGAGGCTGTCGCACGGTCCCTTCGTCATCAGGCTGTCCCGTTGCGGATCGATGTTCGCGCAGAGATGGAACAGCACATCGCTCGTGTCCTGCACATTCACTTCCGCATCCACCACCACGATGATCTTGGTAAACATCATCTGCCCCATCCCCCACAATCCGTGCATGATCTTGTAAGCCTGATACGGATACTGCTTCCGGATGCTCACGAAAACGAGATTGTGAAAAACCCCCTCCGCCGGCAGCGCCATATCGACAATCTCCGGGAAGTTCATTTTGAACACCGGTAAGAAGAGCCGCACGCTCGCCTGCCCGAGATACAAGTCCTCCATTGGCGGCTTCCCCACGATGGTCGCCGGATAGATCGCGTCCTTGCGATGCGTAATGCAGGTCACATGGAACGCCGGGTAGTCGTCGACCGGCGTGTAGAAGCCCGTGTGATCGCCGAACGGACCCTCCGCCCGCAGCGGCTCGGTCGGGTCGATGTACCCCTCGATCACAAAATCCGAGTGCGCCGGAACCTCAAGGTCGATGGTCTCGCACTTCACCAGCGGCACCGATTTCTTCCGCAGGAACCCCGCCAGCAACACCTCGTCGAGTCCGTCCGGCATCGGCGCCGTCGCGCAAAATGGCATCACCGGGTCTCCGCCCAGGCACACCGCCACCGGCATCCGCTGCCCCGTTTCGTAATACCGCTTGCCATGCCGCGCGGCCACCTTGTGCATCTGCCAGTGCATCCCGGTGGTGCGTCCGTCGTAAACCTGCATCCGGTACATCCCGATGTTCCGGTCGCCCGTATCCGGGTCCTGCGTGTAAACCGTCGGCAGCGTCACGAACGGCCCGCCATCCTTCGGCCAGCATTTCAGGATCGGTAGGGCGGTCAGGTCGAACTCCGGTGTCGTCCCCTGGTCGAACCGCACCACCACATCCTTGCACGGCCCGCTCCGCACTCGCGCCGGTCGCGCATGAATCACGTCAAAGCCCTCGCGCAAAAGCGTCCACGCCTCGCTCAGCGTCTTCGGCGGCTTCG